>JAHWLA010000179.1:0-1188 GCA_019347595.1 Actinomycetota bacterium | reverse complement strand
CGGTGGGCGGCCACGGTCGACTCCAACAGCTCGCGCAGCCCGCCGGTCTTGAGGTTGCTGATGACCCGACCGGGCGGCGTCTCGCCCCGCTCCCACTCCATCCAGTACGCCAGCAGCTTCTCGGGATCGGGGGGCGGTCGGTCCTCGTACGACGACATGGCCCGAGCCTACGAGCCTCCGGCCGTGACCGGGAAAGCCGGCCGGCACAATTGGGCAGCGGCCGAATCAACGTCGGCCTCCCACCCATGACCACCTACCCCTCCGAGCTCTCGCCGCAGGTCGCCCTCGCTTTGGCCCAGGCCGAGGCGGGCCCCGACGGGCTGCTGGTCGTCTCGCCCGAGGGGCGCATGGTCTTCCGCAACGCCCGTTTCGCCGAGATCTGGCGGTTCTCGGCCGCCGACCTGGCCGCCGACGACGACGAGGCGGCGCTGGAGGCGGCCCTCGAACGGGTGGCCGACCCCGAGGCCTTCATCACCCGGGTGCGGGAGCTGTACCAGGTGCGGACCGGCGCGCGCGACGACGTCGTGCTGCGCGACGGGCGCGTCCTCGACCGCCACGGCACCCCGCTGTTCGACGACGGCGGCGAGTACGTCGGCTACGCCTGGTACTTCCGGGACGTGACGGCCCAGCGCCGCACCGAGGACCAGCTTCGCGAGCTGGCCCGCACGCTCCAGGCCAGCCTGCTGCCGCCGCAGCAACTTCGCGTGCCCGGCATGGATGTCGCGTCGCACTACCGGCCCGCCGACACCGACATCGCCGTGGGCGGCGACTTCTTCGATGTCTTCCGGCTGGGCGCCAACGACTGGGGCGTCGCCATCGGTGACGTGTGCGGAAAGGGAGCGCCCGCCGCGGCGTTGACGGCGCTGGCCCGCTACAGCCTGCGCGCCGCGGCCGTCCACAATTTCGACCCGACCGACGTGCTGCGCGAGCTCAACACCGCGGTGCTCGTCGACGAGACCATGGAGGGGCGCTTCTGCTCGGTGGTCTTCGCCCGCCTGGAGCTCGACATGTGCGGCGCGTGGATCACTCTGGCGTGCGCCGGCCACCCGCGACCCATCGTCGTGCGACGGGCGGGCTGGATCGACGTGCGGGGCATGCCGGGGATGCTGCTGGGGCTGTTCGACGACCCCGACCTCGCCGTCGACCGGGTGGGGCTGGGGCCGGGCGATTCGCTCGTTTTCTGCACCG
>JAHWLA010000178.1 GCA_019347595.1 Actinomycetota bacterium | reverse complement strand
GCTGCGCATCGAGATCGACTCCATGCCCACCGAGATCGACGTGGTGGAGCGGCGAATCCGCCAGTTGGAAATCGAGCGGGTGGCGTTGTCGAAGGAGACGGATGCCGCGTCCGCCGAGCGGCTGGCCAAGCTCGACGAGGAGCTCGCCAACCTGCGCGAGCAGTCCGACGCCATGAAGGCGCACTGGCAGCAGGAGAAGGACGCCATCGCCGAGATCCGCCGGTTGAAGGAGGACCTGGAGGCCCGGCGCAGCGCCGTCGAGCGGGAGCAGGACCTGGAGCGGGCGGCCGAGATCCGCTACGGGCAGATCCCCGAGCTGGAGCGCCAGGTGGAGGCGGCTACGGCCCGGTTGGCCGAGCTCCAGCGCGACCAGAAGATGCTGAAGGAAGAGGTCGACGAGGAGGACGTGGCCGAGGTCGTGTCCAAGTGGACCGGCGTCCCCGTCTCCCGCCTGCTGGAAGGCGAGATCGCCAAGCTCGTGCGCATGGAGGACGTCCTGCATCACCGGGTGGTGGGCCAGGACGACGCCGTGGCGGCGGTGGCGAACGCCATCCGCCGGTCGCGGGCCGGGCTGTCCGACCCGCACCGGCCCATCGGGTCGTTCCTCTTCCTCGGCCCGACCGGCGTGGGCAAGACGGAGCTGGCGCGGTCGCTGGCCGACTTCCTGTTCGACGACGAGCGGGCCATGGTCCGCATCGACATGTCGGAGTACATGGAGAAGCACTCGGTGTCGCGGCTCGTCGGGGCGCCCCCCGGCTACGTGGGCTACGACGAGGGCGGCCAGTTGACCGAGGCGGTGCGGCGGCGCCCGTACTCGGTGGTGCTGCTCGACGAGATCGAAAAGGCCCACCCCGACGTGTTCAACGTGCTGCTCCAGGTGCTCGACGACGGCCGGCTCACCGACGGCCAGGGCCGCACCGTCGACTTCAGCAACACGGTGCTCATCATGACGTCGAACCTGGCCGCCGATCCCCGCGAGTTCTTCAAGCCGGAGTTCCTCAACCGCATCGACGAGATCGTCCGCTTCCGGTCGCTGACCGAGGACGACCTGGCCCAGGTGGTCGACATCCAACTGCGGGCGCTGGACCGGCGGCTGGCCGAGCGCCGACTGTCGCTCGAGGTCACCGACGAGGCCCGGGCCTGGTTGGCCCGCGCCGGCTTCGACGCCGCCTACGGCGCCCGCCCGCTCAAGCGGCTCATCCAGCGCCGGATCGGCGACGCGTTGGCGATGGCGCTGCTCGAGGGCCGCTACGCCGAGGGCGACACGGTGACCGTCGACGTCGCGGGCGACGACCTCACCCTCAAGTAGGTCCGCCCCGTCGTCGTTCTGGTCCGCAGATCTGGGACGTCCGTGCCAGATCTGCGGACCAGAAGCCGGTGCGTGCGTCCATCGGCCATGGTGGAGGGGTGACGAGGCAAGCCCGGGTGCTCAGCGTGATCGTGGCCGTCCTGCTGGTGGCCGGGTTGGTGACGGCGGTGGCCCGCAACGACGCCGACGTGGCGACGGTGGCACCGACGAGCACCACGTCCGCGCTGGTCCCCGCCGGCGGCGACACCACGACCACCACGGCGGCGTCGCCGAGCGAGTTCGACCAGGCCGTCGCCGAGCTGGAGGCGTTCGTGGCCGAGGCCCGCGGGCTGTCGTTCAAGCGCAGGGTGAAGGTGACGCTGCTGGACGACGCCGCCTTCCGTGCCCGGTTGAAGGAGGAGAGCGACGTCGACCGCGAGGAGCTGGCCAAGACGACCAAGATCCTGCGCGCCCTCGATCTCATCGAGGAGGACGTCGACTTGGAGGCGGCCCAGGCCGCCCTCCTGGGCGACGCCGTGCTCGGCTACTACGACTACGAGAAGGACGAGCTGGTGGTGCGGGGGGCGGGCCTCACGCCCGGCGTGCGCCAGACGCTGGTGCACGAGCTGACCCACGCGCTCCAGGACCAGCATTTCGAGCTCGACCGCCCCGAGCTCGAGGACCGCGACGACGAGGCCTCCTCGGCGTTCAGCGGCCTGGTCGAGGGCGACGCCCGGCGCATCGAGGGCGAGTACCGGGAGACACTGTCGCGGGCGGAGCAGCGGCAGGCCGAGCGCCAGACCTCGTCGGCCCAGATCGACCCCGACGTCCCCCGCGTGCTGCTGGAGTCGTTGGCGTTCCCGTACATCTTCGGCCCCGACTTCGTCGACGAGGTGATGGACGAGGGCGGCGAGGCTCGCCTCAACGAGGCCTTCGCCACACCGCCGACCACCTCGGAGCACATCCTCCATCCCGAGAAGTACCTGCGGGGCGAAGAGCCCAAGGAGGTCACGGAGCCCGCTGCCGACGGCGAGGTGTTCGACCGGGGCGTGGTCGGCGAGTTCTGGCTGGCCCTGATCCTGGGCGACGACGTGAGCGGCGCCGACCTGCGCCGGGCCATCAACGGGTGGGGCGGCGACCGTTACGTGGCGTGGGACGCCGAGGGCCGGTCGTGCGTGCGGGCCACGTTCGACATGGACACGCAGCGCGACAACGACGAGCTGCGCGCCGTGCTGCGCAAGTGGGCCGACAAGCACGACGGGGCGACGGTGACCGGCGCCGCCACCGCCCCGGTCACCGTGACGTCCTGCCGCTGACCCCACCGGGTCACACCTCGACGAGCAGGGTGACGGGGCCGTCGTTGGCCAGCTCAACCACCATCTCGGCCCGGAACCGGCCCGTCTGCACCACCGCCCCCAGTGTCCGCAATGCCTCCACCACCTCGGCGACCAACGGCTCCGCCTCCTCGGGCGGCGCGGCGGCGATCCACGACGGCCGCCGCCCACGCGACACGTCGCCGTACAGCGTGAACTGGCTCACCACCAGCACGGCGCCGCCCACCTCGGCCGCCGAGCGGTTCATCACGCCGGCGTCGTCGTCGAAGATGCGCAGCCCCCATACCTTGTCGGCCAGCTTGCGGGCCGCCCCCGGCGAGTCGCCCCGGGCCACGCCGACGAGCACGCACAAGCCCGGCCCCACGCGGCCGACTACCTCGCCGCCGACGGTGACCTTTGCCCACCGCACCCGCTGCACCACCGCTCGCACGCCGCACAGCGTGCACCGTCCCCGCCGGACGGGTACATCCGGGCCATGACGATCGTCCTGGCCGTGGGCGCGGCCGCCGCCCTCGTCAACCTGTGGGGGTTCGTCGACACCTGGTTCCACCCCCGCCGCCAGTGGCGCCGCTCGGGACGGAGCCGAGCCATGTGGGCGTCGCTCACGCTGGCGGGCTTCGCCTGCGGGGCGTCCACCGCCCCCTGGCTGGTCCCGCTCTCCGTCTACATCGCCATCGCCTACGCGGCCGCCGCCCACCCCTTCCTCAAGGACGGCGTGCGCGCCGCCTGAACCGGTATGCTGATCGGACCGGCAAGGGCGTCTGAAGGGATACACGCGTGCCCGCAACCGTGGTCGTCGGGACCCAGTGGGGCGACGAGGGGAAGGGCAAGCTCACCGACCTGCTCGCCAAGGAGATGTCGGTGGTCGTCCGCTACCAGGGCGGCCACAACGCGGGCCACACCATCGTGGTCGACGGCGACTCCTTCGCCCTCCAGCTCATCCCCAGCGGGGTCCTCTATCCCCACATCACCCCGGTGATCGGCAACGGCGTGGTCGTCGACCCCGCCGTCCTGCTGGCCGAGGTCGACACGCTCACGGCGAAGGGAGTCGATTGCGGCAACCTCCGAGTGAGTGGCAACGCCCACCTGATCATGCCGTACCACCAGGAGCTCGACCGGGTGACCGAGCGCTACCTGGGCAAGAACAAACTCGGCACCACCAAGCGGGGCATCGGCCCGGCCTACGCCGACAAATCGGCCCGAGTCGGCCTGCGCGTACAGGACCTGCTCGACGGCAAGATCTTCCGCGAGAAGCTCGACGTCGCGCTGCGCGAGAAGAACGGCATCCTGGCCAAGGTCTACAACCGCCTGGCCCTGTCGGCCGACGACATCGCGGGCCGCTACCTCGAGGAGTACGCCCCCCGCATCGAGCCCATGGTGGTCGACTGCGTGAGCCTCGTCCACGAGGCGCTGGAGGCCGACGAGCACGTCCTGCTCGAGGGCGCCCAGGCCACGTTCCTCGACCTCGACCACGGCACCTATCCGTTCGTCACGTCGTCGAACCCGACAGCGGGCGGGGCGTGCGTGGGCGCGGGCGTCGGGCCTCGCTACATCGACCGGGTGATCGGCATCGCCAAGGCGTACACCACGCGGGTGGGCGCGGGGCCGTTCCCCACGGAGCTGTTCGACGAGGTGGGCGACGCGCTGGTCGACCGGGGCCGCGAGTACGGCACCAACACCGGGCGGCGCCGCCGCACCGGGTGGTTCGACGCCGTGATGATGCGCCAGGCGGTCCGCCTCAACTCGCTGTCGGAAATCGCCCTGACCAAGCTCGACGTGCTCGACACGTTCGACACCGTGAAGGTCTGCGTCGCCTACGAGTGCGACGGCGAGCGCTTCTCCCACCCGCCGTACCACCAGTCGGTGCTGCACAAGGTGACGCCGGTGTACGAGGAGCTGCCCGGCTGGCAGTGCGACCTTACCGGCACCACCTCGCTGGCCGAGCTGCCTGCCGCGGCGCGCGACTACGTCGCCTTCCTGGCCGCGCAGAGCGGCGTGCCGGTCCGTTTTGTCGGCGTCGGCCCCGGCCGCGAGCAGTACGTCGACTTCGCCGCCTGATGCGTGTCGCGGTGCTCGGCAACGGCGGTCGTGAGCATGCCCTGCGCTGGGCGCTGGCCCGCACGGCGACGGTGGTGGCGGCCGACGCCGATGCCGACCTCTACGTGATCGGGCCGGAGCAGCCCTTGGTCGACGGGGCGGCCGATCGCTTGCGGGCGCAGGGCAAGGTGGTGTTCGGCCCCGGCGCCGAGGGCGCCCGTCTGGAGGGGTCGAAAGGGTGGATGAAGGAGGTGCTCGCCGCGGCCGGCGTTCCCACCGCCGCCCACGGCACCTTCACCATGCCTGATGATGCGGTCGCCTTCCTGCGCTCGCTGCCCGGCGGATACGTCGTGAAGACCGACTACCTCGCCGCCGGAAAGGGCGTGCTCGTCACCGACGACCGGGCCGAAGCGGAGGCCGACGTGCGGGCCAAGGTGGCCCACGGCGCCGTCGTGATCGAGGAGCGCATGACCGGGCCGGAGCTTTCCGTGCTGGCCGTCTGCAACGGCAAGGACTTCGTGCTGCTGCCGCCGGCCCGGGACCACAAGCGGGTGGGCGACGGCGATACCGGCCCCAACACCGGCGGCATGGGCGCCTTCTCACCCGTGCCGGGCATCGACGCACTGCTGGACGCCGTGGGCGAGATGATCGGCGCCACGCTGGCCGAGCTCCAGCGGCGAGGAATCGACTATCGCGGCGTGCTCTACGCGGGCCTCATGCTCACGCCCGACGGGCCGCGCATGCTCGAGTACAACGTGCGGCTGGGCGATCCCGAGGCCCAGGTCGTGCTCCCCCGCATTACCTCCGACGTGGCCGAGCTGTTCCGGGCGGCGGCCGCGGGGGACCCGCTGCCTGTCCTCGAGGTGACCGGCGATGCCGCGGTGACCGTGGTGCTGGCCGCCGAGGGCTACCCCGTCGATCCCCGCAAGGGCGACGTGATCGAGGGGGTCGAGGAAGCCGCCGACGTCGACGGGGTGCTCGTGTTCGAGGCCGGTGTCGCGCACGACGACACCGGCCGGCTCCGCACCAACGGGGGCCGCGTCCTGAACGTCACCGCGGTGGCGGAGACGCTCGCCGAGGCTCGCGACCGCGCCTACGAAGCGGTCCAACACATCTCCTGGCCGGGCATGCACTATCGAAAGGACATCGCCACACAATGAAGGTTGCCGTGCTCATGGGCTCGCCCAACGACAAGGACAAGATGGCG
>JAHWLA010000015.1 GCA_019347595.1 Actinomycetota bacterium | reverse complement strand
GGCGTCACCACCGAGGCATGGTGCGAATCGGTGGGCGAGATGCGGCGCGTCGCCCTCGCCACCAACGTGGCCGGCCAGTTGCGCATCAGCGACTTTGCCCACGGCACCACCGGCAACCTCGATCGCGTGGTCGAGCGCGGCGCGCCCTCGCTGTCGCAGCCGTGGGACGCCGCCGTCGGCGCGGGCGACCGGGCCACCGCCTTCACGTACTACACGCGGGGCGGCCTGCGGACCATCGACGGCCCCCGCACCGACGTGGCCGACGTGACGACCTGGGGCAGCGACGTCGCCACCGACGCCTTCGGGGGCTACGACCGCACCGGCATGCCGCTGCGCGTCCAGGACGCGGACGGCAAGGTGAAGACGCTGGCGTACACGCCGTACGGCGTGACGGCCGACATCGTCGACCGCGACGGCAACCGCACGCGCAACCGCTACGACGAGCGCGACAACCTCGTGGAGGTCACCGACCCGCTCGGCCGCATCACCCGCTACACCTACGACGGCAACGACAACAAGGCGACCGAGCTCTCGGAACGCAACCTCGAGACTCGCTACGTCTACGACGGCAACGACCGGCTGACGGAGACGTCGGAGCCGGGGGCCACCGCCACCGCGCCGCGCGGCATCTCGCGAACGACGTTCCGGGCCGACGGGCTCAAGGCGAGCTCGACCAACCGGGCGGGGGCCACGACGACGTTCTCGTACCACCCCAACGGCTCGCCGGCCGACACCGTCGAGCCCGCCGAAGGCGCGACCACGGCGGTGACGAGCCATCAGTACGACAGCGCCGGCCGCCTGCGCCGGACGTTGTCACCGGCCGCCGATGCGGCCGGGAACCGGCCGGTGACCGAGACGACGTACACGCCGGCAGGCGACCCCGCGGTGACGCGGGAGACGGCGGCCACGGGGGCGGCGGGCAACGTGCTGCGGGAGTCGCGGACCTACTACAACGCCCATGGCGATCCCGTCGAGGTGCAGGGACCGCGTCGTGACGCCACCGACAACCAGGCTCGCACCACCACCCGCTACGACGTATTCGGCCAGGCGGTCGAGACCCGGCGTTGGCTCGACGCCACCCGGTTCCTCCCGTCGACGGTCGCCTACGACCTCGCCGGCAACCAGGGGCGCAGCACGCAGCCCGGCGGGCCGGAGAGCGCGCCGATCGAGTTGGAGAGCGTGTACACGTTCGACGCCCTGAACCGTCTGGCCCGCCAGACGAAGGACCCGTCGAACCCGACCCACGAGGTGACCTACCGCTACAGCGGAGAAGGCCAGCAGACGCATCGCATCGACCAGGAGCGCACCGCCTCCGGCTTGGTCGACGTGCGGACCACCGAGCACGCGTTCAACGCGGACGGCACCCGACGGTCGACCGTCGCCACCGACCACAAGACCGGCGCGGTGTTGGCCACGTGCAACTTCGACGACCCGGCCAACCCGGCCGCGGGTTACGACGCCGAGGGCAACCTTCTGGTCACGCACACCCGCACCGGCGGTTGCACGGGAACCGTGCTGCGCACGCAGCGGTTCACGTACGACGACCGCAGTTGGGTGTCGGCCACGACGCAGGAGGTGCGGGCGCCGTCGGGCTCGATGGTCAACCGCACGCAGTCGTTCGCCTACAACCCGGACGGCACGCGCACGTCGGCGACCCACGACGGGCACACGACGACGTACGAGCTGACGGCGGGCGCGTGGATGGACGCCGCGGTCGACTGGCACGGCGCGCGCACGACCGTCGACTACCTGGCGTCCGGTGCGCCGCGGACGATCGCCCACGGCACGGTGGCGACCGCGGCCTACGAGTACGCCGTCGACGGCATGCCGTCGGCCGTGCGGTGGACGAAGGCGGGCGGGACGGAGGTGCGGACGCACACCGGCGTCGCCTACGACGTCGGCGGGCTGCGCACGGCGGAGCACGTCAAGGTGCTGCGCCCCGACGGGACGATCGGCGAAGGCGACGCCTCCTACACGTACGACCTGGACGACCGGCTCACCGCCTACACCGGCCCGTTCAAGCAGCGGACGACCGACCTGGTGAACCCGGCGACCACCTACGAGCTCGATCGCGGCGGCAACATCCTCACCGAGGTCACGCGCGTCGGGGCGGCCGAGCGGTCGCGCAACACGTCGACGTACGCCAACGGGCGGCTGACCCAGCGGAAGACAACCACGTCGGGAGACGACGCGCTCGGCGTGACGTCGTCCACCACCGAGACCGCCGACTTCAGCTACTCGGTGCTCGGCGAGGAGGTGGGGGAGCAGTCCTCCACGGTCGTGCAGCCGGTGGTCGGCACGTCGACGACGACGAACAACACGGAGACGACCGGGCACGACCCGGCGGGCCACGTGAAGTCGGTCGACAACTCGGACACGACGGAGGCCGACGTCACCTACGTCTACGACACGGCCGACCGGGTGATCTCACGCACCGAGACCAAGAGCGGCACAACGTCGACGACGCTGTACTTCTACTGGGGCTCGGGCGGGACGTTGGCCGAGGAGGCCGACGGGCTGGGCCGCACCAAGGTGCGCTACCTGGTCGACACCGGCGACGAGCACCTGGCCCAGCAGTCGTACAAGACCGACTCGTCGGGCAACCGCGACCTGTCCGACACCACCGGCACGTGGACGTGGCTGCTCCAGGACCTGTCGGGCAACACGGGGACGCGGCTGAAGGACGACGGCTCGGTGACCGAGCAGTCGGCCTTCGACCCCTACGGCCGTCCCGACAAGGGCGGCAGCCAGAAGGCCGCGGGCGACGAGACGCCCTCGACGGTGGGCTTCCAGGGGGCGATCCAGGACAAGGCCACCGGCGCCGTGCTCCTGGGCGCCCGGCAGTACGACCCGAGCTCGGCGCGCTTCACCACGCCGGACACCTTCGTGGCGGGCGCGCTCGACATGGAGCTGGGCACCGACAGCCTCACGGGCAACCGCTACCTGTTCGCCGCGGCCAACCCGGTGGCGTTCTACGAGGACGGCCACTGGCCCCGGATCAAGGTCCCCAACCCCGTCAAGAGCGCGGCGCGGGCGGTCAAGAACGTGGCCAAGAAGGCCGTCCCCGCCCTCGGCTTCGTGCCCGTGGTCGGCACCGCCATCGACGTGGTGTCGGCCGCGACGGGGCGGGACTGGCTCGACGGCGGCCGCAAGCTCTCGGGCGCCGAGCGGGCGTTGATGCTGGGCGGGGCGGCCGCGGGGCTGATCCCCGGCGTCGGCATGGGCGCCCGGGCCGCGGTGAAGGTGGCGGGCAAGGCGGTGACCAAGTCGAAGACCGTCGCCAAGGTGGCCAAGGCAGGCGACGAGGTCGTCTTGGGCGAGTCGATGCTCAAGCGAGTCATCCCGAAGGCGACAGAGCGGGGGTCGCGGTACTACGACCCAGGTGATGCCTGGAAGAGCACGAAGTTCAGTCCCCTGAAGCACATCCACAACCTTCGTGAAAACTGGAAGTTCATTCGCGGCGAGATGAGGAAGGGGACTCACATCTACGACATCGGGCGAGATCCAAGCCGCAAGATGCGAAACTGGTTCAATCGGGACCCGTCGATGCGAGGTCCGAGCGCCTTCTATACGATGGAGCGGATGATGCTACGGATGTTCAACTACAAGAACGTCACTCGCGCCTACTAGCAGTGGAGACCGCATCCGAGTCATCGCCCTTCGTCGAGGCTTGTCGCGAGGTCTTCGGTCCATGGACAGAGCGCTTCGGGCTGGTGGAGGCAGACGTCAACACGAGCCCGGCTCTGCCGTGGTTCAAGATGGCTTCAGCTGGGGCGAGGGTCACAGTCGGCGCCGACGTGCGGGAGTGGAACCCTCTCTACTTCTGGCTGGAACCGGCCCGGTCGCCCGGCTTCGATCCCACCCTCGTCGGACAGGACCCGGTTCAGGCAAGGTGGCCCTACTTCGACTTGGAACAGGTGCTTGCCGTTCGGGGCGTCCGTCCCAAACCACGGCACCTGACGAAGATCCGCAAGTTGGACAACCCCCGAGAACTCCGTGAGGTCTTCGGCCGCCTGAGGCACTATGCCGAGGAATACGCTGCGGACCTGCTTGCGGGGGACGCCCTCGCGTTCGAAGCGCTTGAGCCCCTCTTGAAGGCGAGGTACGGGTGACACGACCCGAAGCCATGTGACATCCACGTGGGCGACGATGCCGGCCGGCGGTCGTCGGGAGGGCGCACGTAGGTCCTAACGCACGATTCGTCGACCTCCCCGGGAAGGGTCTGCGTTGATCACATGAGGGAGATGCTCCTGAGGCGACGCAATCGACCCGAGCTCACCGTCGAGGAGCGCCGGTTGCTCGGCCTCCTCCTCGACGGTGACGGCATTCCTGGCGGCGCTCCGTCGCCAGATCGACCACACGTCTGGCGTTATTGCAGCGGAAGTGTGACGTCCATGTAGATCACCGGCGTGTCGCCCCTCCGACACGAACCATGCGTACATGCGATTTCGCCTGTGACGCGAACGCAACGTGTGGTCGGATCGAACGACATGCGGATGCCAAGCTGCTCGTACAGCCGGTTCCGCTCTGCAGCAGCGGTGCTCAGATTGCGCCCACCGGCCCGCACACGTACGACCTGGACGACCGGCTCACCGCCTACACCGGCCCGTTCAAGCAGCGGACGACCGACCTGGTGAACCCGGCGACCACCTACGAGCTCGATCGCGGCGGCAACATCCTCACCGAGGTCACGCGCGTCGGGGCGGCCGAGCGGTCGCGCAACACGTCGACGTACGCCAACGGGCGGCTGACCCAGCGGAAGACAACCACGTCGGGAGACGACGCGCTCGGCGTGACGTCGTCCACCACCGAGACCGCCGACTTCAGCTACTCGGTGCTCGGCGAGGAGGTGGGGGAGCAGTCCTCCACGGTCGTGCAGCCGGTGGTCGGCACGTCGACGACGACGAACAACACGGAGACGACCGGGCACGACCCGGCGGGCCACGTGAAGTCGGTCGACAACTCGGACACGACGGAGGCCGACGTCACCTACGTCTACGACACGGCCGACCGGGTGATCTCACGCACCGAGACCAAGAGCGGCACAACGTCGACGACGCTGTACTTCTACTGGGGCTCGGGCGGGACGTTGGCCGAGGAGGCCGACGGGCTGGGCCGCACCAAGGTGCGCTACCTGGTCGACACCGGCGACGAGCACCTGGCCCAGCAGTCGTACAAGACCGACTCGTCGGGCAACCGCGACCTGTCCGACACCACCGGCACGTGGACGTGGCTGCTCCAGGACCTGTCGGGCAACACGGGGACGCGGCTGAAGGACGACGGCTCGGTGACCGAGCAGTCGGCCTTCGACCCCTACGGCCGTCCCGACAAGGGCGGCAGCCAGAAGGCCGCGGGCGACGAGACGCCCTCGACGGTGGGCTTCCAGGGGGCGATCCAGGACAAGGCCACCGGCGCCGTGCTCCTGGGCGCCCGGCAGTACGACCCGAGCTCGGCGCGCTTCACCACGCCGGACACCTTCGTGGCGGGCGCGCTCGACATGGAGCTGGGCACCGACAGCCTCACGGGCAACCGCTACCTGTTCGCCGCGGCCAACCCGGTGGCGTTCTACGAGGACGGCCACTGGCCCCGGATCAAGGTCCCCAACCCCGTCAAGAGCGCGGCGCGGGCGGTCAAGAACGTGGCCAAGAAGGCCGTCCCCGCCCTCGGCTTCGTGCCCGTGGTCGGCACCGCCATCGACGTGGTGTCGGCCGCGACGGGGCGGGACTGGCTCGACGGCGGCCGCAAGCTCTCGGGCGCCGAGCGGGCGTTGATGCTGGGCGGGGCGGCCGCGGGGCTGATCCCCGGCGTCGGCATGGGCGCCCGGGCCGCGGTGAAGGTGGCGGGCAAGGCGGTGACCAAGTCGAAGACCGTCGCCAAGGTGGCCGGCGCGGTCGAGGATGTCCGGATCGCCCGGAAGCTTCAGCGGCATACGACCGCCGCGGCTCGCAAAGTGGATGCCGCCGGGAATGACGCGTTCACCGAACGGCAGAGACTTGCACTCGGCCGCCCAGGTGGGGAACGCCTGCAAGCCGCCTTCCGCGGCAACCGAGTCGATGTCATGGCTCGGAACACCGCCATGCGAGATCCGTGGCTCAAAGCCCGCGTGACCAGCCACTACACCGGAGGCCCCGACTTCATGAGCAAGCGGACCGGGAGTTGGTTCGACATGACGACGCGCCGATCATGGCCCGCCCACCTAGCCCGGTACGGTGGTCGGGGTAAATTTCTCAACACGCATCCGAGGTGGTATTGGCGGGCGATCTGACATCGAGGTGGACCGACGAAGCGCTCCGGCGGGTGGCGCAAGCTGCCCACCGGAGCATCAAGGCCGACGACTCGCCATTCGGGCTCCACGAGAGCCGCGGCGATTTGCGTGGCATTGACCTGCGTGCCGTGTTCGACACGAAGTTCAGAAGGCTGCGATTCGAGGAGGTCGACCTCGGCGGGGCAACCCTCGGGCAGAACGTGATCCAGGACTCCGAGTTCGTCGATGTCGTTCTCGACGGGGCGGATCTGGTGGGAGTGAGCGACCAGGGCAACCGGTGGGTGCGGTGCTCGTTCCGACGTGCGGACTTCCGGACTGCTGGCCTTGGCTACAAGGGAAGCCGCTACGAGTCGTGCGTCTTCGAGCGCGCTGAGTTCCACAAAACGGTGTTCGGCCGCGCGGAGTTCGACGACTGCCGGTTCGAGCACTGCAATCTCAAGGGGGTGGACTTCTTCGGCTCCTCATTCGTGCGCTGCACGTTCGTGGGTGTGCTCGACGACGTCTGGTTCCGTGGGACCTTCCCCGACAAGCGCGACTTCAAGGAGTTCGGCCGGCCACGTCCGAACCGGATGGACTACGTGGACCTCCGTGACGCCGTCTTGCATTGGCCGACGCTCAGCGACGGTGTCGACCTGTCCACCATCGTTCCGCCCGCCGACGGACGCCATGTGATTGTCGACGCACGACACGAACGGTTGCAGCGGTTCCGCGCGCTCGCCGCCGAGGCGCCGGAGCGCCTGCGTCCTGTGGCGGAGCACTTCTTGACAGCGTTTTCGGGGCGCCCCGAGCAGCACTGGCAGATCTTGAACATCGACGATCTCGTGCAGGAGTGGGGCCCTGCCGGCGCCGACTTCATCGTCGAGGGGCTGGGCTTCGACCAGCGCGCATGACGGCCGCCGTGCCCCGCAACGTGCCCGCGGCGATAGGCCCACGGCCGCTCAACGACGTTCGCCGATGACCCATCGATGACCGACCTACGCAGCGGCGCGCACGTCTCGCCGCAGCAGGTAGGCGTACCCCCAGATCGCCAGCACCAGCGGGTACGCGGCGCTGAAGTACGTAGGCACCACGACGCCGAGCGTGAGGAGCACGGCCCCCGCCACGAGGGGCGGCAGGGCGCGTGACCGGCGCCCGAGCCACACGGCGACCAAGCACAGCACGCTGCCTGCCACGAAAGCGACGGCGATGCCGAAGCTGACCGTCCGCATCCATCGGGTGTCGTCCGTCACCGTCCGGTCCTGCTGGAGGCGGAAGGCGACGAGGCCCGCCGCCATCATCAGCACGGAGGCCAGCGCCACGACGACGCGCAGAAAAGCGACCGCCCGGCTCCGGCTCGGCGGCCGGAGCGTCTCCGCCGTTGCCGCGGGTGCGTCTCGTCGTGGTCCCGTCCGGCCACGGTACAGCGACCGACCTCGAACCTGCGTACGGATCGCGCTGTGTTCCGCGTCGTTCCGCCCGCAGGTTCGGCCGGCGCAGCCGCAACCGGTCAGACGCTGGCGAGCGGTGCGGACAGCGAGGCGGGAAGCGGACCCGCGTGGACGACCGTCAGCACCTTGGTCGCCCGCGTCAGCGCCACATAGAGCGCCCGCAGGCCTTGGGGGGACTCGCCGACCATCATGTTGGGCTCGACCACCACCACGCCGTCGAACTCCAGACCCTTCACGATGTCGACGGGGACCAGCGTCACCGGCTCGTCGAGCCCGTCGTGGTCGGCGTCGCCGAACTCGACACCCGCCTCGCGCAGCGCCCGGGCCAGCGACTCCCGCATCGACGGCGGGCAGATGACGGCACGCGTGCCTGCGCCCACCCGCTCCTCGTCGGCCCGGACCGCGTCCGCCACCGCCTCGGCCAATCGCCCGGGCTCGGCCCGCACGATGCGCGGCGGGAGGTCCGTCGAGCGCACCGACCTGGGCCGGCGCAGGTGGGGCGCCGCCTCGGCGAGCACCCGCCCGGCCAGCTCCATGATCTCCGTCGGCGTCCGGTAGTTGACGCTCAGCTCCACCACCCGCGGCGGCCGGCGCGACGGCAGATGCGTCAGGATCTCGTCCCAACTGTCGGGCGCCCGGTGGCCGGTGGCCTGCGCCACATCCCCGACGACGGTCATCGACCCGGAGATCGACCGCCGGTTGAGCATGCGCAACTGCATGGGGGTCAGATCCTGGGCCTCGTCCACCACGATGTGGCCGTACGCCCGCACCTCGTCGTCGGTGGGCTTCGACTTGCGGGTGCCGAGCAGCACCCGCGCCTCGTCGAGCAGGGGCAGGTCCCCCGCCGTCCACGGGATCTCCTCCAACGACGACGAGCGGGGCCGCGCCAGCGCCTCGCACTCCTCGGGGCGCAGCACGCCCCGGCCCGCCAGGGCGATCAGCGGCGGCGCCCCGTAGAGGTCGTGCAGCAGTTCCTCGGGGAGCAGCACCGGCCACATCCGGTCGAGGGCGGCGACCACGTCGGGATGGCGACGCAGCTCCTGGAGCATCGCCTGCTCGTCGTTGGCATCAGGCTCGGCGCCGACGGCGGCGACGTACTGCGCCTGGAGCTTGCGGGCCACGAGGGTGGCCACCACCGTGCGGCGGGCGTTGTGGGCGCCGGGCCTGCGGCGGGCCTGGGCGACGACGGCGGCGGAGTCGCCCACCGTGAGCCGCAGGCGCGTCCGCCCGTAGCCGATCACCAGGTCGCGCCGCAGCGGTCGCTGTCGGTCGCGCACGGCGCGGGCGACGACGTTCGCCATGCGGGCGTCGCCCTTCACCAGCGCAGCACGGGGGCTGTCGACCCCTCGCACCCGCACGTCGTGGACGAGCCCCTCGATGGTGGTGAGCGACACGCCGCTTTCGCCCAGCGACGGCAGCACCTGGCCGATGTAGCGCAGGAACAGCGTGTTCGGCCCGACCACGAGCACCCCTTGGCGCTCCAGCGGGAAGCGGTACGTGTAGAGCAGGTAGGCGGCCCGGTGCAACGCCACCGCCGTCTTGCCCGTGCCCGGTCCGCCCTGCACGACGAGCACGCCCGGCAGCTCGGCCCGGATGACCTCGTCCTGCTCCTTCTGGACCGTGGCGACGATGTCGCGCATCGTCCCCGAGCGCGACCGCTCCAGCGCGGCCAGCAGGGCGCTGGTGCCTACTGGCTCGTAGTGCTCGTCTTCGGCTGCGCCGGCATCGCCGTTGGTGTCGGCGCCGCCGAGGCTGAACACCTCGTCCTCGATGCCCAGCAACCGCCGCCCCTCGCTGGCGAAGTGGCGGCGGCGGGTCAGGCCCATCGGGTGGCGGCCGGTGGCCCGGTAGAAGGGCTCGGCGACAGGCGCCCGCCAGTCGACGATCAGCGGCTCCTGGTCCTCGGCCGACACCGCCAGCCGCCCGATGTGGAAGGCCTCGCCGCCCTCGCGGTCGATGCGTCCGAACACCAGCGACTCACGGCCGATGTCGAGCTGGTCGAGGCGCTGGAGCGTGGTGCGCACCATGACCTCGCGTTCCTCGACAGCCTGGAACGTGCCGCCCCGCTGCTTGAGGGCGGCGTCAAGCATCTCGCGAGCGGCGGCGCGCAGCGCCTCGACTCGGTCGTAGGCACGGTCGACGAAGGCCTGTTCGGCCTGGAGCTCTGGGTGTTGTGCCACGCAGTCCCTCGGAAGCGCCCCGCATTTGCGGGACGTTCAAGGATAGTGGGGACGCCTCAGCCGCGTGAGCGCGCCGCCGAATCGATCGCCTGTTCGATGAATCGGAGGAGCTCTTCGAGGTTGAACGGCTTGGTCACGTAGTAGTCGGCGCCCGCCCGCCAGCCTTGCCACACGTCCTCGTCGCTGGCCTTGGCCGACAGCAGCACGACCGGGATGCCACGCGTGGCGGGGCTCGACTTCAGCGCGGCGAGCACGTCGAAGCCGTCGCGCTTGGGCATCATCACGTCGAGCACGATGACATCGGGCGCCGTGGTGCGGGCGAGTTCCCGGGCGTCCTCGCCGTTGTCGCACGCGGTGACGTCGTAGCCCTCCATGTCGAGGTTCTGGGCGAGCAGGCGACGAACGTCGCCGTCGTCGTCGGCGACGAGCACCCGCGAACGCGCCACCGGCGCGGAGTCTGAGCGGGCCGCCGCAGGCCCCGGGTCGCGGTCGAGCGCTGTCATGGTGGTTCGGTTATCGGCTGCGAGCGACACGGGCCTTGAGCCGAAGTCGCGGAGCGTGGCCGGAAATACCCGATTGACGATGGCGCGACTGGTCACTTCCGGCCGGTTCCCCGCTGGGGAGCTCGAAGCCCCGCCGGGTAACGTCGGCCCCATGGCGCCTCCGCTTCAGTCGTCGTCCTTCCTCCGCGCCTGTCGTCGGGAACCGGTCGAGCGCACGCCCGTCTGGTTCATGCGCCAGGCGGGCCGCTCGCTGCCCGAGTACCGGGCGGTGCGGGGCGAGGGCAGCATCCTCGACGCCATCGGCAAGCCCGAGCTGGCCGCCGAGATCACGCTCCAGCCCGTGCGCCGCTACGGCGTCGACGCGGCCATCCTCTACTCCGACATCGTGGTCCCGGTGGCGGCCATCGGCTTCGGGGTCGACGTGGCGCCGGGCGTCGGCCCCGTGGTGGCCGAGCCGTTCCACTCCAAGGACGACCTGCGCCGGCTGCGGCCGCTGGAGCCCGCGATCGACACGCCGTACGTCCTGGAGACGGTGCGCATCGTGGCGGGTGAGCTCGACGTCCCGCTGATCGGCTTCGCCGGCGCGCCGTTCACCGTTGCCAGCTACCTCGTCGAGGGGCGGCCGTCGCGGACCTACGCCAAGACGAAGGCGCTGATGAAGGGCGACCCCTCGACGTGGCACGCGCTGGTCGACACGCTCGCCGAGCTGGCGCTGGCGTCGCTGCGGTCGCAGATCGAGGCGGGGGCGAGCGCCGTCCAGTTGTTCGACTCGTGGGCCGGCGCGCTGTCGCCCGCCGACTACGAGCGCTACGTGCTCCCCGCCAGCCGGCGCATCTTCGAGGGCCTGGCCGACACCGGGGTCCCCCGTCTCCACTTCGGCGTGGGAACCGGCGAGCTCCTGGGCCTGATGGCAGCGGCGGGCGCCGACGTCGTGGGCGTCGACTGGCGGGTCCCGCTCGACGTGGCGGCACAGCGGGTGGGGCCGGACAAGGCGGTGCAGGGCAACCTCGACCCCGCGGTGTGCCTGGCGCCGTGGGATGTCGTCGAGGCCGAGACCCGCGCCGTGCTGCGGGCGGGCGCCGCCGCACCCGGCCATGTGTTCAACCTGGGCCACGGCGTGTTCCCCGAGACCGACCCCGACGTCCTCAAGCGGGTGGTCGAGGTCGTGCACGGCGAGCACGGATGACACCCGTCGGCGTCCTCCTGATGTCGTACGGGACGCCTTCGGGTCCCGACGACATCGAGGCGTACTACACCGACATCCGACGCGGGCGGCCGCCCACGGCCGAGCAACTGGCCGATCTGCGCGCCCGCTACGACGCCATCGGCGGCGTCTCGCCGCTGGCGGCTCGCACCGCCGCCCAGGCCGAAGGCTTGCAGCAGGCGCTCGACGGCGTGGAGCCCGGCCGCTTCCGCGTGTTCACCGGGTCGAAGCACGCGCGCCCGTCGATCGAGGACGCGGTGGACGAGATGATCGAGACGGGCGTGGTCGACGCCGTGGCGGTGGTCCTGGCGCCGCACTACTCGGCGCTCTCGGTGGGGCAGTATTTCGACCGGGTCGCCGCCGCCATCGACGAGTCGGGTCGGGCCGTCGGCGTCACCTACGTGCACGACTGGCACCTCGAACCGGTGCTCATCGAGCTGCTGGCTGCTCGGGTGCAGGACGCCCTGTCGCGCTTCCCCGAGGGTACGACGGTGGAGACGTTCGTGACCGCGCACAGCCTCCCGGCTCGCGTCCTGCAGATGGACGACCCGTATCCGCAGCAGGTGACCGACACGGCGGAGGCGGTGGCCGAGGCGGCCGGGCTGTCGCGGTGGCAGGTGGCGTGGCAGAGCGCGGGGCGGACGCCCGAACCGTGGCTGGAACCCGATGTGCTCACCGCCATCCGGGCCGTGGCAGGGACCGCCGACGGCGTGCTCGTGTGCCCGGCCGGCTTCGTCTCCGACCACCTCGAGATCCTCTACGACCTCGACATCCAGGCCCGCGGCGTGGCCGAGTCGGTGGGGCTGCGCTTCGAGCGGACGGCCTCGCTCAACGACGATCCGCGCTTCCTCGGGCTGTTGGCCGACGTGGTGCGGATCGCCGCTGCATGACGACTCGCGTCACGGTCGTCGGCGGCGGCATCGCCGGGTTGGCGGCGGCATGGGAAGCGGTGCAGCGGGGCGCCGAGGTCACCGTGCTGGAGGCATCGGACCGGCTGGGGGGCAAGATCGAGACGGCGCCCATCGACGGCGCGCCGGTCGAAGCGGGACCGGATGCCTTCCTGGCGCGCGTGCCCGCCGCCGTGCAGCTGTGCGAGGAACTGGGGCTGTCGTCGTCGCTCGTCAGCCCGGCGGTGGGGCGGGCGCTGGTGTGGTCGAACGGGCGGCTGCGTCCGTTGCCCGAGGCCATGCTGCTCGGCGTGCCGACGGGTGTTGTCGGCGTGGTGCGTTCGGGCCTGCTGTCGCCGCTCGGGATGGCCCGTGCTTCCCTCGACTTGGTGCTGCCCGCGACACCGGCCGACGGCGACGAGTCGGTGGCATCGTTGGTGGGACGGCGGCTGGGGCGCGAGGTCGTCGAGCGGCTGGTGGAGCCGTTGGTCGGCGGCATCAACGCGGGCGTCGCCGACGAGCTGAGCGCCGACGCGGTGGTGCCGCAGATCGTGGCGGCGGCGCGGGCGCACCGCAGCATCGTCGTGGGGGCGCGACGGCAACGGGCCGCGGCCGCCGGCGGGCCGGTGTTCCTGACGCCGCGCGACGGGCTGTCGGCGTTGGTGGGTCGGCTGGTGGAGCGGTTGCAGGCCGCGGGGGCGGCGGTGCACACGGGCGCGGCCGTCGACTCGCTCGACGATGTCGACGGTGCGGTCGTGCTTGCAGTTCCCGCTGGACAGGTGGCCGGGCTGTTGCGTCGGCGGGCGCCGGACGCGGCCGACGAGCTGGCCGCCATCCGGTACGCCTCGGTGGCGCTGACGACGTTCACGTATCCCGTCGACGCCGTACCGCGGCGAGAGGCGTCCGGCTTCCTCGTCCCCCGCCGATCGGGACGGCTGATCACGGCAGCTTCGTTCGCGACCACCAAGTGGCCGCACTGGTCGTTGCCAGGCCAGGTGGTGCTGCGCGTGTCGGCCGGACGGGCGGGCGACGAGCGGGCGTTGCGCTTGGACGACGACACGCTGGTGGCGCGGCTGCACGAGGAGCTGGTGGAGCTGGCCGGCGTCGGCGGCGGCCCGGTGACGGCCCGCGTGCACCGGTGGGTCGATGGGTTCCCGCAGTACGCCGTGGGCCACCTCGACCGGGTGGCCCGCATCGAGCGCGCCCTGCCCGCGGGCGTCGCCCTGGCAGGCGCCGCCTACCGCGGCCTGGGCATCCCCGCGTGCATCCAGCAGGGCCGCGCCGCCGCGGCACACCTCGTCCCGAGTACATAGCGTACGGAATCCGCACGCTATGTACTCGGGAGTTCGCTAGGTGCCGTTGAAGGCGCCGGCGAGCAGCAGGACGACGAGGACGAGCAGCAAGATCGCGCCCAAGCCGATGCCCGGGGCGCGATACGCGCCGCCGCCGTAGCCGAGCCCTCCGCCGACCGCCAGGACGATGAGAAGGACCAGCAGGATCAGTAGCAACATGGCCGACGTGTTCCCGCCCCCGTTCCGGGCAAAACCATGGAGGTGAGCAGCGCGCTCGACCTCCGCATCGCGCCGATGCTCGCCGTCTCCGGCACGCTCCCTGCGCACGACGACCAGTGGGCGTTCGAGGTGAAGTGGGACGGCGTCCGTGTCCTCGCGTACATCGACGCCGGCGGCCTGCGCATGGAGAGCCGCAACCTGCTCGACATCACCGCCCGCTACCCCGAGCTGCACGGGCTGCCCGACACGCTCGACGGTCGGGGGGCCGTCCTCGACGGAGAGGTGGTGACCTTCGACGAGGAGGGCAGGCCCAGCTTCGGCCGCCTTCAGCACCGCATGCACGTGGCGGGCGAGCGCGACGTGCGCATGCGGATGCACGAGTTCCCGGTCGTCTACATGGTCTTCGACGTGCTCTGGCTCGACGGCGAGCCCACCATGCGGCTCCCGTACACCGAGCGGCGTGCCGTGCTGGCGTCGTTGGGCCTCCAGGCCGAGTCGTGGCAGACGCCGAGCCACCACGTCGGGGACGGCGCGGCGATGGTGGCGGCCAGCCGCGAGCGGGGCCTGGAGGGCGTGATCGCCAAGAAGCTCGACGCCGTCTACGAGCCGGGCAAGCGGTCGCGCTGCTGGCTGAAAGTCAAGAACACAGCCCGCCAGGAGGTCGTGATCGGCGGGTGGCTACCGGGCGCAGGCAACCGCACCGGGCGGATCGGCGCCCTGCTCGTCGGCTACTACGAAGGCGACGCGCTGCACTTCGCGGGAAAGGTGGGCACCGGCTACACCGACCGGATGCTGGCCGAGCTGGCCGACACACTGGCGCCGCTCTCGCGCCCGACCAGCCCGTTCGCCGAGAAGGTGCCCTACAAACAGGCGCAGTTCGTGGAGCCGACGCTCGTCTGCGATGTCGAGTTCACGGAATGGACCGCTACGAACACGCTGCGCCACCCGTCGTTCAAGGGCCTCCGTTTCGACAAGGCGCCGCGCGACGTGGTGAAGGAACCCCTGTTCGGGGGACAATAGGGCCATGCCTCCGCGCTCGATCTGGAGCGGCGCCATCAGCTTCGGCCTGGTGAACGTCCCCGTCAAGCTCTACACCGCCGTTCGCAGCAAAGACGTGCGGTTCCACCAGCTCCACGAGAAGGACGGTTCCCGGATCAAGCAGAAGCGCTTCTGCGAGCTGGAGGACAAGGAGGTGCCCTACGAGGAGATCGTCAAGGGCTACGAGCTGGGCGGCGGCCAGTACGTGATGATCGACCCCGACGAGCTCGACGCCCTCGACCCCGAGGCCACCCACACCATCGACATCGAGGACTTCGTGGAGCTGGAGGACATCGATCCGCTGTTCTACGACAACTCGTACTACATGGTCCCCGACGAGCGGGGCGGCAAGGCCTACCGGCTGCTGCTGGAAGCCATGCGCGACGCCAACCGTGTCGGCATCGCCACGGTCGTCATGCGGACCAAGCAGTACCTGGTCGCCGTGCGGCCGGTGGGCGACGCCCTCGTCATGTCGACCATGAACTTCGCCGACGAGGTCGTACCGCAGGAAGACCTCGAGGGCCTTCCAACCGGCCGCGCCCAGGTGAGCGAACGGGAGCTGAAGATGGCCCAGCAGCTCATCGAGTCGCTGGCCACCGACTTCGACCCGGACAAGTACCGCGACACCTACCGCGAGCGGGTGCTCGACCTGATCGAGCAGAAGGCGGCGGGCAAGGAGATCGTCGCCCCTGCTGCCCCCGAGCGGAAGGCGCCGGTGGTCGATCTCATGGCGGCGCTGGAGGCATCGTTGACGGCGGCCAAGGAAGGACGCAGGCCGAAGGCGGCCGATGTCGACGGCGACGCCGACTCGGACGAGGACGCCGACGAGGGCAAGGATGACTCGAAGTCGCGGGCCAAGAAGTCGTCGGCGAAGAAGACGGCCAAGAAAGCGGGCAGCGGGCGCAAGGCGTCGTAGGTGGCGGACACCACCGTTGCCGTCGAGGGCAGGCAGCTCAAGGTCTCGAACCTCGACAAGGTGCTGTACCCGGAGGTCGGCTTCACCAAGGGCGAGGTCATCGCGTACTACCAGCGCATCGCTCCCGTGCTGTTGCCGCACCTCGCCGGCCGCCCGCTCACGCTGAAGCGCTATCCGAACGGCGTGGACGACAAGTTCTTCTACGAGAAGCGCTGCCCGTCGCACCGGCCCGAGTGGGTGCACACCGTGGAGATCTACAGCGACCGCAACAAGGGCAAGATCCCCTACTGCGTGGTGGACGACCTGCCCACGCTCGTGTGGGTCGCCAACCTGGCGTCACTGGAGCTGCACACGTCGCTATCGCTCGGCGCCGACATCCTGCGGCCCACCATGCTCGTGTTCGATCTCGACCCCGGCCCGCCGGCCGACATCGTGCAGTGCTGCCGGGTGGCGTTGCGGCTGCGGGCGCTGTTCGACCGCATGGGTCTGCACGCGGTGGCCAAGACGTCGGGGTCGAAGGGACTCCAGCTCTACGTGCCGCTCAACACCGACATCGGCTACGACGGCGGCACCAAGGACTTCGCCTTGGCCGTGGCCCAGTCGATGGAGAAGGCCGTCCCCGACGAGGTGGTCTCGTCGATGAAGAAGGAGCTGCGGCCCGGCAAGGTGCTCATCGACTGGAGCCAGAACGACGAGCACAAGACGACGGTGTCCGTGTACTCGCTGCGGGCCAAGGCGCGGCCCACGGTGTCGACGCCGGTCACGTGGGACGAGATCGAGACGTGCGCCGACGAAGGCGACCCCGAGCTGTTGGTGTTCACGGCGGACGACGTGGTGGCTCGAGTCGAAGAGCACGGCGACCTCTTCGAGCCCGCCTTGACGCTGCAACAGGAGCTCCCCGCCCTTTCGAGTACATAGCCGGCGAATTTCGCCGGCTATGTACTCGGGACGGGGGCGGGTTCGACGACGTCGGCGGCAGGGAGACGGCCGAAGGGGCCGAACAGCGGCACGAACGGCTCGGGATCGCCGTCCCATGCCAGTCGACGCACCTGCGCCGCCGAGCGGCGGCCGGACACGGCGCGCGACAGCTCCGCAGCAGGGGCGGTGACGGTGGCGGCCGGCTCGCCGTTGCCCAGCGTCCACTCCTGGTCGCCCGCCCGCAGTTGCAACGCAGGCAGCCCCCGCTTCTTCAGCCGGTAGCCCATCCCCATGACGAACGCCTGCAGCGCGTACTCGAAACCGGCCGACTCCTCGGCGGCCGGCTCGCCGAGGGCGGCGCGCACATCGTGCTCGTGGGTGGCGACGTCGACCACCAGCGACACCACGCCCGTCTGCCCGGCGATCCCGGCCTCCACCGCCGGTGCGTGCTCGTCCCACTCGGCCAGCAACTCGTCGACGCTTCGCCCCGCCCGCGCCGCCACCTGGCCGGCCGTCCACTCGTCGCTCGGGAACCCGATCAGCCGTCCGGTCGCCACGTCGGCGGCGAGGCCCGCGAGGTGGGCAACGACCCCGTGCACCGTCCACCCGGGACAGCCGGGCACCGGCGTGCCAAGGCGCACCGGCGCCACCGTGCGCACGAAGTCGGCCAGGCGGCGGCGGGTGTCGGCGTAAACGACGGCGGGCTGCATGGCGCGGAACGTATCCGCGCGACCACCATGACGCCCATCGTGGACGCCGATCACCGCCTCCCTCGCGCCGCGCTCTGCCTGGCGGCCGGGCTCGTCGCCGCCGCCTCCATCCCGCCCTGGGGATGGTGGCCGCTCGCCATCCCGGCCGTCGCCGCGCTGACCTGGGCGACCGACGGGATCGACCGGTGGACGCACCGCTTCTGGCTCGGCGCTGCCTTCGGCCTCGGCCTCTTCGTGCCCGGCCTGTGGTGGATGGCCGAGTTCCACGCCATCGGCGTCGCGCTCGTCATGCTCCTGGAAACCGCCTTTGTCGCCGCAGCCGTGGCGGTCGCGCCACCTCGCGGACGGCTGCGCGTCGTCGCCCTCCCTGCCGCGCTGGTGCTGGCCGAGGCGGCCCGCGGGGCGGTGCCCTTCGGCGGGCTCCCCATGGCCGGCATCGCGCTCGGCCAGGTGGGCGGACCGCTGGTCGGCGTCGCCCGCCTGGGCGGTCACCTGCTGCTCCTCGGCGTGACGGCGACGGCGGGCGCGGCGCTGGCCCGTCGACACCTCCTCGCCGCGGCAGTCGTCGTGCTGGTCGGCGTCGCCGGGCACGTAGCGCCCGACGGCGGCGCACCGGTCGACACCATCGACACGGCGGTCGTCCAGGGCGGCGGGCCGCGTGGCTTCCGAGGCGTGGAGACCGATCCCCGGCGCGTCTTCGACGCCCACCTGGCCGCCACCGGCGAGGTGCGGCCGCCTGTCGACTTGGTGCTCTGGCCCGAGGACGTGGTCGACATCGAGGACCGCATCGACCGCACCGAAGAGGGCGGAACACTGGCGGCGCTGGCGGACAGCCTCGACACCACGCTGGTGGCCGGCGTCGTCGAGGACGTCGGCGGCACGCGCTTCACCAACGCCGCGGTGGCATGGGGGCCGGACGGCGAACTCCTGGACCGGTACGACAAGCGACACCGCGTCCCGTTCGGCGAGTACGTCCCCGGCCGCTCGCTCATCGAGCGCTTCGCCGACCTCAGCGTGATCCCCCGCGACGCCATCGTCGGCCGCGGGGGCAACCGCCTCGACACGCCCGCAGGCCCGCTCGGCGTGGTCATCTCCTTCGAGGTGTATTTCGCCGACCGGGCGCGCGCGGCGGCGCGGGCGGGCGGGCAGGTGCTCCTCGTGCCCACCAACGCGGCGTCGTTCACCACCAGCCAGGTGCCGACGACCGAGGTCGCCGCCGCCCGGTTGCGGGCTGTGGAGACGGGCCGCGATCTGCTCCAAGCAGCGCCGACGGGCTACGGCGTCGTGATCGACCACCGAGGTGGCATCCGTGCCCGCACCACTCTGAGTCGACGCCAGGTCGTGCACCGGACGGTCGCCCTCCGGGACGGGACCACCCTCTATACGCGGCTCGGGGATGTGCCCGTCCTGCTCGTGGCGCTCCTCGTGGTGGCAGCCGCCTGGCGAGCAAAAAGTTGACCAAACGGTCAACTGCGGGCAGCCTTGACCGCCATGTCACATGGGGAGGGGACGCTTCGCATTGCCTTCCTCGCCTACCGCGGCAATCCCCACTCCGGCGGGCAGGGTGTCTACACCCGCCACCTCACCCGTGAGCTGACGGCGCTCGGGCACCAGGTCACCGTCTTCGGCGGGCCGCCGTACCCGGACCTCGACGAGGGAGTCGAACTCGTCAAGGTCCCGAGCCTCGACCTCTACCGGCAGCCGGACCCGTTCCGCGTCCCCAAGCTCGGCGAGTTCACATCGTGGATCGACGTGCTGGAGTTCGGCGTCATGTGCACGGCCGGCTTCCCCGAGCCGCTCACGTTCAGCCTGCGGGCGCGCAAGGCGCTGGCGGCCCGCCGCCGCGAGTTCGACGTCGTCCACGACAACCAGTGCCTGGGCACCGGCATGTCGAAGATGATCGACGACGGCTGGCCGCTGGTCACGACGCTCCACCACCCCATCACGGTCGACCGCCGCCTCGAGCTCGAGCACGCCAAGACGTGGCGGCGGCAGGTGACGTTGCGTCGGTGGTACGGCTTCGTGCGCATGCAGGTGCGGGTAGCCCGCAAGCTGCCGACTGTGCTGACGGTGTCAGAGTCCTCGCGCGCCGACATCGTCGAGCAGATGGGCGTGCCGCCCGAGCGGCTGTCGATCGTCCACGTCGGCGTCGACACCACACAGTTCCGCCCGCTTCCGCACATCGCCCGCGTGCCCGGCCGGTTGATGACGACGGCAAGCGCCGACGTGCCCCTGAAGGGGTTGGTGCCGCTGCTCGAAGCGGTGGCCAAGGTGCGCACGGAACGGCACGCCGAGCTGGTGGTCATCGGCAAGCCGCGCGCCGAGAGCCGGGTGGCCGAGACCATCGAGCGGCTGGGCCTCGAGGGCGCCGTGACGTTCGTGAACGGCGTGAGCGACCAACGTCTCGTCGAGCTCTACGCCGAGGCGGAGGTCGCCGTGGTGCCGTCGCTCTACGAGGGGTTCTCGCTGCCCGCCATCGAGGCCATGGCGTGCGGCGTGCCGCTGGTGGCGACGACCGGCGGCGCACTGCCCGAGGTCGTCGGACGCGACGGCGACACCGCGCTGCTGGTCCCCCCCGGTGATGTCGGTGCGCTGGCGACAGCGCTGGGCCGTGCGCTCGACGACGCCGCGCTGCGCTCCCGCATCGGCGAGGGCGGGCGGGCGCGCGTCAACGAACGCTTCACCTGGCGGGCCACCGCTCAGGGCACCGTCGAGGCATACCGCCGGGCCATGGCACCGTGCTGACCGTCGATTTCGAGCGCCTCGGGCTGCGGGCCGGCGAACGCGTGCTCGACCTCGGCTGCGGCGCCGGCCGGCACGCCTTCGCTGCCGTCGAACGCGGTGCCGTGGTCACCGCCGTGGATGCCGACGACACCGAGGTGAAGGGCGTCGCTGCCATGTTCGAGGCGCTGGCCGACGCACCGGGCCACGGGACTGCTGTGACGGGCGACGCTCTCCGACTCCCGTTCCCCGACGGCACCTTCGACCGCGTCGTCGCCGCCGAGGTCCTCGAGCACATCCCGCCGGACACCGTCGCCATCGCCGAACTGGTCCGCGTGCTGCGGCCGGGCGGGACCATCGCGGTGACCGTCCCTCGGTGGGGCCCCGAGCTCGTCAACTGGGCGCTGTCCGACGAGTACCACGGCAACCAAGGCGGTCACGTCCGCATCTACCGGCGGCGCGTGCTGGAGGGACGACTACGCGCCGCGGGGATCGACGTCACCGGCCATCACCACGCCCATGCGCTGCACTCGCCGTACTGGTGGCTCAAGTGCGCGCTCGGCGTGCGCAACGACGAGCACCGTTTGGTGCAGGCCTACCACCGGCTGCTGGTGTGGGACATCACGTCGGCGCCGCGTGCGACCCGGCTGGCGGAGCGCGTCCTGAACCCGGTGCTCGGCAAGAGCGTGGTGCTCTACGGGGTCAAACGGTGATCGACCTCCGGGCCACGGTCGACGGCATCGCCGCGTTGCAACTGCCGAGCGGCATGATCCCGTGGTATCCCGGCGGGCACTGCGACCCCTGGAACCACGTCGAGACGGCGATGGCATTGAGCGTCGGTGGTCGACGGCGTGAAGCCGAGCGGGCCTACAGGTGGTTGAACGACGTACAAAACCGCGATGGTTCGTGGTTCAACTACTACGTCGAGGGCGGCATCTCCGACTACCGGCTCGACACCAACGTCGTGGCCTACATCGCCGTCGGGGTGTGGCATCACTACCTGGTAACCGGCGACAACGATTTCCTCGCTGCCATGTGGCCGACGGTCGAGCGGGCGCTCGACTTCGTCGTGCGGCTCCAGCAGTCGACCGGCGAAGTGCTGTGGTGCATCGAGCCGGACCTGACGCCCGGGCGGTTCGCCTTGCTGACCGGCTCGTCGTCGATCTACCTGTCGCTGCGCTGCGGCGTGGCGCTCGGCGACCGGCTGGGCAAGCAGCGGCCCGACTGGGAGCTGGCAGCCGGACGGCTGCGCCATGCCATCGCGTACGCGCCCGAGCGGTTCGAGCCCAAGGACCGCTGGGCCATGGACTGGTACTACCCGGTGTTGTGCGGCGCGGTGACGGGCGCGGCCGCCCACGCTCGCATGGCGGAGCGATGGGACGAATTCGTGATGGAGGG
>JAHWLA010000177.1:1388-5973 GCA_019347595.1 Actinomycetota bacterium | reverse complement strand
TCGAGATCCAGGAGGAGATGGAGCGGTCGTTCCTCGACTACTCCATGTCCGTCATCATGTCGCGGGCGCTGCCCGATGCCCGTGACGGCCTCAAGCCGGTGCACCGCCGCATCCTGTGGGGCATGCACGACCAGGGCGTGCGCCCCGACCGGCCCCACACCAAGTGCGCCCGCGTCACCGGCGACGTCATGGGCAAGTACCACCCCCACGGCGACAGCGCCATCTACGACGCCTTGGTGCGCATGGCCCAGCCGTTCTCCCTGCGCCACCCGCTGGTCGATTTCCACGGCAACTACGGCGCCCCCGACTACCCGGCCGCCGCCGCCCGCTACACCGAGTGCCGGCTGGCGCCCCTGGCCATGCACATGCTGGCCGGGATCGACGAGGACACCGTCGACTTCGCCACCAACTACGACGGCCGGGAGCAGGAGCCGGTCGTGCTCCCGTCCCGTTTCCCCAACCTGCTGGTCAACGGCAGCCAGGGGATCGCGGTCGGCATGGCCACCAACATCCCGCCCCACAACCTGGCCGAGATCATCGACGCCACCGTCCACCTGATCGACAACCCCGAGGCCACGCCCGAGGATCTCATGCAGTTCGTGAAGGGCCCGGACTTCCCCACGGGCGGCCTCATCCTGGGCCGGGCGGGCATCCTCGACGCCTACCGAACCGGCCGCGGCTCCATCAAGATGCGGGCGCGGGCCGAGATCGAGGACGGCAAGCGCGGCGCGATGATCGTGGTGACGGAGATCCCGTACCAGACCTCGGTGGGCTCGATCGCCACCAAGATCAAGGACTTGGTCGACGCCCGCGACCTGGAGGGCGTCCGCGACATCGAGAACCTGTCGGCCCAGAACCAGACCAAGCTCGTGATCTACCTCAAGCGCGACGCCAATGCCCACGTCGTGCTCAACAACCTCTACAAGCACACGCCGCTCCAGACCAGCTTCGGCGTGAACATGGTGGCGCTGGTCGACGGCGTGCCCCGCACGCTCAACCTGGTCCAGGCCCTCCAGGCCTACGTCGACCACCAGGTCGAAGTCGTCACCCGGCGCTCCGAGTTCCGCCTCAAGAAGGCCCGCGACCGCCACCACATCGTCGAGGGCCTGCTCAAGGCGCTCGACATGATCGACGCCATCATCGCCTTGATCCGGGGCTCCGACGACCGGCCCGCCGCCCGCGAAGGGCTCATGGCGGCGCCGTTCGAGTTCAGCGAGATTCAGGCCAACCACATCCTCGACATGACGCTGGGCCGGCTCACCCGCCTGGGCCGCAGCGAGCTGGAAGCGGAGATGGCCAAGCTGCTGGAGACAATCGCCGAGCTCGAGGCCATCCTCAACGACCGCGACCGCCTGCTCACCGTCATCAAGGACGAGCTGGGCGAGGTGCGGAGCGAGTTCTCCGAGCCGCGGCGGGCGGAGATCACCTTCGACCCCGGCAGCGAGTCGCCCGAGGACTTCATCGACGACGCCCCGCTGGTGGTCACCATGACCAAGGCCGGCTACATCAAGACGGTGGCGGCGTCCGCCTTCAAGACCCAGGGCCGAGGCGGCCGAGGCGTGACCGGGGCCAAGCTCAAGGAAGAGGACCTGGTCACCCGCATCATCCACACCTCGGCGCACGCCTTCCTGCTGTTCTTCTCCAACCGGGGCAAGGTGTACCGGCTCAAGGCCCACGAGGTGCCGATGAAGGAGCGCACGGCGCGGGGGACGGCCATCGTCAACCTCCTCCCGTTGGCGCCCGACGAGCACGTCCAGGCTGTCATCGACACCCGCGACTACCCGTCCGACCGCTACCTGTTCTTCGCCACCCGCAAGGGCACGGTCAAGAAAACCCCGTTCAGCGAGTACGACAAGTCGCGCCGTGAGGGTTTCATCGCCATCAACTTGAGCGAGGGCGACGAGCTGGTGCGGGTGATCCAGACCACAGGCGGCGACGACATCTTCATGGTCAGCCGCAACGGCATGACGATCCGCTTCTCGGAGGACGACGTCCGTCCCATGGGCCGGTCGTCCACCGGCGTGCGGGGCATGCGCATGAAGGAGGGCGACGAGGTCGTCTCGTGCGACGTGGCCCGCGACGACACCGCCATCCTCATCGTCACCGAAGCGGGCTTCGGCAAGCGCACGCAGCTCGACAAGTTCAACCGCCAGACGCGCGGCGGCCAGGGCGTGCGCGGCATCCGGCTCACGGCCAAGCGCGGCTACGTGGTGGCGGCCTTCATGGTGGGCCTCGACGACGAGATCTTCGGGGTGTCCTCGGCGGGCGTAACCATCCGAATGCCCGTCCGGGAGATCTCCTCGCAGGGCCGCGACGCCACGGGCGTGCGGGTCATGAACCTCGACGCGGGCCAGACGGTGGCCTCGGTGGCCCCCATCCTGTCCTCGGAAGACGAGGAGTAGCGGCAGCCCCACTTCCCCTTCCCACTTCCCCCTCCGCACTCGGACAACGGACGTGATGGAGGTGCGTGATGACGCGCGCATGCGGGGAAGCGGGGCAGACGCTGCCGTTGGTGGCGATGGTGCTGGCGGCCGTGGCGGCCGGTGCGCTGTGGGTCGGGCGGCTGGGCGCGGCGGCGGGACTGCGGGCGCGGGCCGCCGCCGCCGCCGACATGGCGGCGCTGGCGGGCGCGGTGGGGGAGCGGGCCGACGCCGAGGCCGTGGCGCGGGCCAACGGGGCGCGGCTGGTGCGCTTCGAGCGGGTGGCCGGCGACACCCGGGTGCGGGTGGCGGTAGGCCGGGCGTCGGCCACGGCCCGGGCCCGACCGGTGCCCGGCGGTCGGGCGTCGACGGCGGGGCTGGCGCCCGGCATGCGAGCGGCGCTGCGCCGGGCCGAGCAGTTGTTGGGACGGGCCGTGCCGATCACCTCGGGCCGGCGGTCGCCGGCCGAGCAGGCCGCCCTGTGGGCCAGGCGGGCGGTGAACCCGTTCCCGGTGGCCCGGCCGGGCACGTCGAAACACGAGCACGGGCTGGCCGTCGACGTGCCGTCGAGTTTCGTGCCCACGCTGCTGCGGGTGGCGGCCGATGCGGGCTTGTGCCGCCCCTATCCGGTGGCCGACCCCGTCCACTTCGAGCTCTGCCCCCCCTGACGCAGCACCACCCACCGTTCTCGTTGCGGAACTGCGCACCAGGGCGCGCACTTCCGCAACGAGAACGGCTCCCCGAGGGGCGCAGCGCCAGCGACTACCCTCCCCCCGTGGCGCAGGGACGGCGTGTTCGACGGGTCATTCGCAAGATCGACCCGTGGACCGTGCTCCGCTTCTCCGTCCTCTTCTACGCCAGCATGCTCGTCGTCTTCCTGGTGGCGGGCACGCTGCTGTGGGCGGCGGCCTCGGGCGTCGGGGTCATCGACAACATCGAGAAGTTCGTGCGCGAGCTGTTCGCTCTGGAGTCGTTCCGCATCTCCGGCTTCAAGCTGTTCACCTCGTCGCTCGTGGGCGGGCTGGTGCTGGTTCTGCTGGGCACGGGCATCAACGTGCTGATGGCCGTCGTCTACAACCTGACGGCCGACGTCGTGGGCGGCGTCGAGGTCACGATGCTCGAGGAAGATCCCGTCGGAGCCCGTCGCTCGGTCGTGTAACGTCTGACGCTCGTTCGGGGCTATAGCTCAGCTGGTTAGAGCGCAGCACTGATAATGCTGAGGTCGGTGGTTCGACTCCACCTAGCCCCACCATGCAAGGCGCACCGCTCCGATGAGAGCATTCCGCCGCATCGCCTTGGCACTCGGCGCCGCCGGGCTCCTGGCCGGCCTGCTTCGACTGCGCGGAACGGGCGGCACGCCGCCGCAGCGGGGCGGCTGGCGAGAGCTCAGCGGCCCCGACCTCCGCTAGCAATGCGCGTCGTCCTCGTCGGTGCGGGCGCGGTGGGTGCTCGGGCCGCTCGTCAACTCGTCCCCGGCGCCGATCGCCTCGTCGTGGTCGACCGCAACCCCGCGCGCGCGGGTGAGGTCGTCGCCTCGCTGGGCGCCCCGGCTGTGGCCGACGAGCTCAGCGACCGTGCCGTCGCCGACGCCGATGTCGTCATCCTCACCACTGGCGACGGCCACCGGGCGCTGGCCGAGCGCGCCTTGGACGGACGAGCGCACGTGGTGTCGGTGTCCGACGACGTGGACGAGGTGCGCGACCTGCTCGCCCTCGACACCGAGGCCCGCGAGCGCGGCCTGTCGGTGGTGGTCGGCGCCGGCTTCTCGCCCGGGTTGACGTGCCTGCTGGCCCGCCATGCCGCGGCCGGGTTCGACGACGTCGACGAGCTGCACGTGGCCAAGTCGGGGACGGCCGGCCCGGCGTGCGCGGCCCGCCACCACCGGGCGCTGACCCAGTCCGCCGTCGACTGGCGCGACGGGGCGTGGGTGCGCCGGCGCGGCGGGTCGGGCCGGGAGCTGTGCTGGTTTCCCGATCCCATCGGCCCGCAGGATTGCTACCGAGCGGGCCTGCCCGACGCCCTGCTGCTGGCGCCCGCCTTTCCCGGCGTGGCCCGGGTGACGGCTCGGGTGTCGGCCACGCGGCGCGACCGGCTCACGGCCCGATTGCCGATGCTGCGGCCGCCCCACCCCGAGGGGCTGGTGGGCGCCGTACGGGTGGAGGTGC
>JAHWLA010000177.1:0-1288 GCA_019347595.1 Actinomycetota bacterium | reverse complement strand
ATGCTGCGGCCGCCCCACCCCGAGGGGCTGGTGGGCGCCGTACGGGTGGAGGTGCGAGGGCGGCGGGGCCAGGGCCGCGATGTCCGAGTGCTGGGCGCCCTCGATCGGCCCGGCGTGGCCGCGGGCGCGGTGGCTGCGGTGGCCGCCACGTGGGCGTCAGAGGGACGTTTCACGCGCGCCGGCGCCGCAGGCTTGGGCGAGTTGGTGGCCGACCCCGTGCCGTTCCTGGCCGAGCTGGCGCGCCGAGGCGTTCGGGCGGCCGCCTTCGAGGGATCAGTGGCCTGACCAGCCCGATCGCGTCAGGACCCCCCACCTGTCCCCTGCTTTTCCACAGTTGTCCACGCCTGGATCGGCGGTTCTCCCCCGATTCCTGTGGACAACCGGGGGACGTTAGGTGGCGGGGTCGACGGGTTCGCCGTAGGTGGTGGGGCCCTCCTGCTCGTCGAGCGGAGGCGGGTCGGCGCCGGGCGGGACGTCGGCGGGGCCGGCCTCGCCCACGATGTTCGGGTCGTTGGTGCCCACCGGCGCGTCACGGAGGCGGTCGATGGGGCTGTCGTGGACCTCGTCGCCTTGGGGTTCGGGGTTGATCGTCACACCGGACACGTACCCGGCGAGGCTGGCCGCGAAAATCCCGTTTGACCTGCTCGGGCGGTGGGTAACTCCGGGCCACCATGCCGCGAACCCCCGCTTGGCTGACGGAGGACGAGGTAGTTGAACGACTCGGTCTCTCGCTGGCCGAGGTCTACGAGGAGATCACCGCTCGTCGACTGCCCGCCCAGCGCTCGGACCGCAGCTACCTTGTCCGCCGGTCCGATGTCGAGACGTTCCTCGTAAAACGCAGCGTCTCCAGCGCCTGAACGTTTTCCAGCGCCGAGTACACCAACGGCGACAGCGTCCACTTCACCGTCACGTCCTCGAGCCGGTGTCCGGCTTCACGGGCGACGACGTTACGGCGGCTGCGACGCCTGCGACACGGTCCAGGTCGGTGACTTCGTCGTCGAGTTCGGAGGCACCGTTCCGGCCGACGAGATACGCGACACGTGCACCGATCGAACCGCTCAGGGAACCTTCACGCTGCCACCCGGCACACCCGTCCCGCTTGGGACAACCGTCGAAGTGGACCTTGTCACCGCCAACGGCAGCGTTACCGACCGAGCGGGGAAGTGGGGCCAGGTTGTGCTGTTGCGTCTACCGGTCGACGCCCGCCGGTCATCGCCTACGCTGGTCGGCCTACGGGGACGTAGCTCAGTTGGCTAGAGCACCTGCTTTGCAAGCAGGGGGTCGTGGG
>JAHWLA010000014.1 GCA_019347595.1 Actinomycetota bacterium | reverse complement strand
GCCCGGGGCTTGACCTTGTCCTGGCTCAGCCGCCGGACGGTGGTTTGCAGCTCGGTCAGTTCAGGCGACAGCTCGAAGTCCACGGGGTTCCTTGTCTGTGCGAGGAGTGGCTGGGGATCAGTCGGTGAGCAGCGGGCGCAGCGCGTCGAGGACGGCGGGGTCCTCGATCGTCGACGGCACCGGCTCGTCGCGCCCGTCGGCGATGGCGCGCATCGCCCCCCGGAGGATCTTGCCCGACCGGGTCTTCGGCAGCGCCTGCACCACGTCGGCTCGGCGGAAGCAGGCAATGGGGCCGACCATGTCGCGCACCCGGGCCACGAGCTCCGCCTCCACCTGCTCAGGCGCCGCCTCGACGCCGGCCTTGAGCACCACGAACCCCCGCGGCACCTGGCCCTTGAGGGCGTCGGCGACACCGACCACGGCGCACTCGGCGACCGCCGGGTGGCCCGCCACGACCTCCTCGATGGCGCCGGTCGACAGGCGATGGCCCGCGACGTTGATGACGTCGTCGATCCGGCCCATGACGAACAGGTAGCCGTCCTCGTCGCGGTAGCCGCCGTCCCCGCTCAGGTAGTGGCCGGGGAAGGCGGAGAAGTACGACTGCACGAACCGCTCGTCGTCGCCCCACAGGGTCGCCAGGCAGCCCGGCGGCAGCGGCTCGCGCAGGACGATGCTCCCCTGCTCCCCCGCCGGGAGCTCCCGCCCTGCCTCGTCGAGGATGTGCACGTCGTAGCCGGGCATGGGGACGGTGGGCGACCCGGCCTTGACCGGGAGCTCCTCCAGCCCGACAGGATCGGCGGCGATGGCCCACCCGGTCTCGGTCTGCCACCAGTGGTCGATCACCGGGATGCCGAGCAGGTCGCGCGCCCACTGGTACGTCTCCGGGTCGAGGCGCTCGCCGGCGAGGAAGAGGTGGCGCAGCGTGCGCACGTCGTGCTCGGCGAGCTTGGCCCCCTTGGGGTCTTCCTTCTTGATGGCGCGCAGGGCGGTGGGCGCGGTGAACATCACGTCGACGCCATGCTCGGCCACCACCCGCCAGAAGGCGCCCGCGTCGGGCGTGCCCACCGGCTTGCCCTCGTAGAGCACGGTCGTACACCCCTGGAGCAGCGGCCCGTAGATGATGTAGCTGTGGCCGACCACCCAGCCGATGTCGGAGGCGGCCCAGAAGACGTCGCCGGGTGCCACGCCGTAGACGTTCTCCATGCTCCACCGCAGGGCGACGGCGTGGCCGCCGTTGTCGCGCACCACGCCCTTCGGGCGGCCCGTCGTCCCCGACGTGTAGAGGACGTACAGCGGGTCGGTGGCGTCGACCGGGACGCACGCCACCGGGTCGGCCGCAGCGACGTCCTCCCACGCCACGTCCTGCGGCCCGAGCGTCACCGGGGCCTGGGGGCGCGCCAGCACGACACACCGGTCCGGCTCGTGGTCGGCGAGCTCCATGGCCCGCCGCAACAGCGGCAGGTACTCCACCACGCGCGACGGCTCGATGCCGCACGAGGCGGTGACGACGACCTTGGGCTTGGCGTGGTCGATGCGGGCGGCCAACTCGGCGGGCGCGAACCCGCCGAAGACGACCGAGTGCACGGCGCCCAGGCGGGCACAGGCCAGCATGGCGACGACAGCCTCGGGCACCATCGGCATGTAGAGCACGACGCGGTCGCCCTGCTCGACGCCGAGCTCGCGCAGGCCGCCGGCGAAGGCGGCCACCCGGTCGCGAAGCTCGCGGTAGGTGACCACCTCGGTGGTCCCGGTGACGGGGCTGTCGTGGACCAGCGCGGGGCGCTCGCCCGCGCCTGCGGCGACATGGCGGTCGAGCGCGTTGTGGCAGGTGTTCATCCGGCCGTCGGGGAACCACCGAGTGAACGGCGGACGGCTCGCGTCGAGGACGACCTGCGGCGCCCGCTCCCACTCGATGGCGGCGGCCGCCTCGCCCCAGAAGCCGTCGGGGTCCTCGAGGCTGCGGCGGTACGCCTGCTCGTACGACGTCATGCTCTGCCCCTTTCGCTCACGCCAGGGCGGCGGCGAGCGCTCGCCCTGCTTGTCCCAACGCCGCCCCCGATGCCGGGACGAGCTGCTCGGGGAACCCCAGGAAACCATGGATCATGCCGTCGAAGCGCACGGAGGCGGCCGCCACCCCCGAGGCGAGCAGCTTCGCCACGTACGCCTCGCCCTCGTCGCGCAGCGGGTCGAACTGGGCCGTGATCACCAATGCGGGTGGCAGGCCGGAGAGGTCGGCGGCGTGTAGCGGCGACACCCGCCAGTCGTCCTTGTCGGGCGGCGCGTAGCACTCGTAGAACCACTCGAGGTCTCGCTTGGTGAGCATGTAGCCCTCGGCGAGCTCGTCGACCGAGGGCGACCCCAGGCGGGCGTCGAGCGTGGGGTAGAGCAGGAGTTGGAAGCGCATCGCCGTCATCCCGGCGTCACGGGCGAGCAGCGCCACCACGGCCGCCAGGTTGCCCCCCGCCGAGTCCCCCGCCACGGCCAGGCGACCGCCGTCGAGGCCGACGTCCGCGCCGTGGCCTGCGATCCAGCGGACGGCGGCCCAGGCGTCGTCGACCGCGGCAGGAAAGGCATGCTCAGGCGCCAGCCGGTAGTCGACCGAGGCGACGGCGACGCCCGACGCGTTCGCCAGCGACCGGCACAGGGCGTCGTGCGACTCGATACCGCCCATGACGAACCCGCCCCCGTGGAAGAACACGACGACCGGCAGCGGCCCGTCGTGGTCGACGGCGGGGCGGTAGACGACGGTGCGCAGCGGGCCTGCAGGTCCCGGCACGGCCAGCTCGACCACCGAGGCCACCTCGGGCTTCGGCATGGCCGCCGCCGCGCTGACCATGCCGTCCCGCGTCGCTGCCAGTGGCGCCGACGAGAAGCCGTCGAACCCTGTTGCCGCCAGTTGGTCGAGGATGCGGCGGACGACCGGATCGACCGCGGCCTCAGCGCCCATCGGTGGCATGCGCGGCGCCTGCGACGAGCTCGGTCGAACCCGCCCCGGCGGCGGCGCCGTCGAAGCGGAACTCCTCGAAGTTCGGCTCCCGGGTCATCTGCCAGTAGTCGACCAGGCGCCACGGCGAGTTGCAGACCACCCGGCCTGCGCTGTTGCGGTACCAGTTGGTCGCCCCGGGGTGCGCCCACACCATGCGCCCGACGGCGTCGTCGACGCGTCGGTTGTACTCCTCGTAGGCCTCGGGCGTGCACTCGATGGTCTGGGCGCCGCGGGCGATGAGCTCGGTCAGGCATCCCATGACGTAGCGGACCTGGCACTCGGCGTGGAAGATGATGCTGCCGCCGTGGGCCAGGTTGGTATTGGGCCCGTAGAGGAAGAACAGGTTCGGGAAGCCCGGCACGGTGATCCCCAGGTTGGCCCGTGCGTCGTCGTCGCCCCAGCGCTCGGCCAGCGACTGCCCACCGCGGCCACGGAACTCGAGCGACCCGAGGATGCGCGTCGTCTCGAAGCCGGTGGCGTAGACGATGACGTCGAGCTCGATGAGGCGGCCGTCGGCCAGCTCGACCCCCGTGGGGGTGATGCGCCGGATGGCGTCGTCGACCAGCTCGACGTTGTCGCGCTTGAGCGTCTTGAACCAGTCGTTGTCCATGAGCATGCGCTTGCCCCACGGCGGGTACGACGGGATGACCTTGGGGAGGAGGTCGGTGCGGTCCCCCACCTGGGCGCGGATGTACCGGGTCAGGTACTCCCGGTGCCGATCGTTCTGGGCGTTGATCGAGCGATCGGGGTGGGGCCAGTCGGGGTCGATCTGCAGGGCGCCGTGCAGCGCGTCGGCGAACCGGTAGAACAGGATGAACCGGTACCACGCCGCGTAGTGCGGGACGTTGTGGAGGAGCCACTTCTTGGTGTCGTCGACCTCGCGGTAGTAGTCGGGGTTGCTCAGGACCCACTGCGGCGACCGCTGGAAGATCGTGAGCCGGCCCGCCCGCTCGGCGGTGGTGCGCACCAGTTGGATGGCGCTGGCGCCGGTGCCGATGACGGCGACACGCAGGCCCTCGAGGTCGATGTCGTGGCGCCAACGCGAGGAGTGGAACGACGGCCCGGCGAACGTCTCCATGCCCTCGATGGTCGGAAGCTTGGGGCGGTTCAACTGGCCGATGCCGCACACGACGGCGTTGGCCGCGATGCGGAGCTCGTTGCCGTCGGCGTCGCGGGCGGTGACGTCCCACACGCCGGCCTCGTCGTCGAAGTCGGCGCCGACCACGGTGGTGCCGAAGCGGATGTGGGGCAGGACGCCGAACTCGTGCGCGCACGACTGGAGGTAGGCGTGCAGCTCGTCCCGCTTCGAGAAGTAGCACGACCAGTCGTGGTTGGGCGCGAACGAGAAGGAGTAGAAGTGGTTCGGCGTGTCGACGCCGCAGTCGGGGTAGCTGTTCTCGTACCAGGTCCCGCCGACCGAGTCGTTCTTCTCCAGCACCGTGTAGGAGATGCCGAGGCGCTCCAGCTTGATCGCCGCGCACAGCCCGGACACGCCTGCGCCGATCACGACCACGTGGAACGACTCCAGCGCCTCACGACGGGGCGGCTCGGGCAGCTCCACGTCGGCAGGCCGGAAGCCCAGCTGCTCCAGCATCATGGGGGCGTACTCGGGGCCGACGGGCTCGCCCATGCACAGCGTCATGAGCTTGGCCATCAGGTGCTCGTCGGGCGGCGGCGGCAAGGTCGCCTTGCCGTCGCGGAGGGCGATGAGGACCTCGAGGGCCGCGGCGCGCACCTCGGCCTGCGCCTCCACCGACAGCCCGGCGTCGGGGTCGCTGAACAGGTTGATGTCGAATGCAGGCTGGTAGCGCGGCTGGAACCACCGGTCGTCGCCGCCGGTGAGCTGCGCCAGCAGCACGACAAGCACGCGGAGGTCGGCGCCCGCCAGCGCCCGCTCGATCTCCTCGTCCGGCGTCCCGGCCAGTTCCCAGGTTCCTTGCATGACCGTCCTTTCCGACCGTCGGCGCGGTCGGCTTGCCTCTCCGTTCACGATCCCGGTCCCCGCCTCGGTGGAGAAGTGGGGCAATCCCTCGCGATACGCGGGCCGGCTGCCTACGGGTTGGGCGTGATCACGGCGCGGCCGTCGAGGGTCCCCGCCCGCATGGCGTCGTAGGCGTCGAGCGCCCGGTCCAGCGGGAACGTCCGCACGAGGGGGGGGAGGTGGCCGGTGCGAGCGAGCTCGACGACTTCGACGAGCTCGGCCCGGGTGCCCCAGTAGGCGCTGCTGACCGAGACGTCGAACGGCAACACGCCGAACCCCGCCCGCAACACGGCGCCGCCCAGGCCCACGATGACGATCTTGCCCATCGGGGCGATCACAGCCGCAGCCAGGCCCACGGTGGGGGCGGCGCCCACGGTGTCGACGACGACGTTGGCCCCGCGCCCCGACGTCAGGTCGCGGACCTCGTCGGCGGCGGCGTCGCCCGCGAGCACGACGTGGTCGGCGCCCGCCGTCCGGGCGCTTTCGAGGGCGCGGGGGCGCTCGTCGACGGCGATCACCACCGCCGGCGACAACGCTCGCAGCAGTTGGACGGCGAACAGGCCCAGGCCCCCGGCCCCGACGACGACCGCCGCCCTGCCGGGGCCGAGCGTGGGAAGGACCGGCTTGATGCCGTGGTACGGCGTCAGCGCCGCATCGGTGAGCGGGGCGGCCGTCACGGGGTCGACGTCGCCGAGCGGGACGAGCCAGCGGGCCGAAGGCACGAGCATGTACGGGGCCATCGCCCCGTCGTGGCCGAGGCCGCCGCCGAGGCCACCGAGGGTCGGCAGGCGCTCGCAGAGGTGCTCGAACCCGAGCCGGCACTGATGGCACCCGCCGCAGCCCCAGGCGCCGTACACGGCGACCGGCTCGCCGACCTCGACCGACGTCACGCCCGTCCCCACGGCGTCGACCCACCCGGTCGCCTCGTGCCCGATGGTGAACGGGATGCGCCAGGCCAGGTCGCCGGGGGCGAAGCGCTCGAACAGGTGCAGGTCCGAGTGGCACGCGCCGGCGCCCGCCACCCGCAGCCGCACCTGGCCCCGACCGGGGTCGGGCTCGGCCACCTCGCACAGCTCGGGGTCGGACTTCCAGGCCGTGAGTCGCAGCGCCTTCACCCGTCGACCGTACGAACGGGGAGCGTGGAGGTGCAGTAGGAGAAACCCTCGGCACAAGCGGCTCCGTCACGGCCGTTCGGCGCGCAACTTGAACCCTCAGGATTACTTGATGCACAGTAAAACTTTCGTCAAGAAAGATTTGCCCCCCGGAAGGAGCACGGTGACCGAGCTGGCGGAGTTCCTCTCGCAGGCGGAGCAGTGGCTGGAAGCACATGCGCCCCGCCGCAAGCCCACCGCCGAGCTCCAGTGGGGTGAGGGGTCCGACTCGGTGGCGCTGTTCCGCAACCTCTCGTTCGAGGAGGAGCGGGCCCACATCGACGAGACACGGGCCTGGCAACAGGCCAAGTCGGACGCGGGCTACGGGTCGATCAGCTGGCCCGAGGAGTACGGCGGGGCGGGCCTGCCGCTGTCCTACGAGAACGCCTTCCGACGCCTCGAAAGCGGCTTCCAGACCGCGTCGACCCACGAGGCCGTCGGCATCACGCTCGACTTGGTGGCCCCCACCGTCCTGGCGTGGGGAGACGACGCCCAGCGCGCTCGCTACGTGCGGCCCATGCGGCGCACCGACGAGATGTGGTGCCAGCTGTTCTCCGAGCCCGGCGCGGGCTCCGACCTGGCCTCCTTGTCGACGCGCGCCCGGCGCGACGGCGACGAGTGGGTGCTCGACGGCCAGAAGGTGTGGACGTCCGGCGCCCAGTACGCCGACTTCGGCTACATCCTCTGTCGCACCGACCCGACCTCCGAACGGCACGCCGGGATCACCGCCTTCATCGTGCCCATGGACGCACCGGGCATCGAGGTCCGGCCGCTGCGCCAGATGACCGGCGGGTCGTCGTTCAACGAGGTGTTCCTGACCGACGTCCGCATCCCCGACGCCAACCGCCTCGGCCCCGTGGGCGACGGGTGGAAGGTCGCCATCACGACGCTGGGCTTCGAGCGGGCGTCGGTCACCAAGGGGGGCGGCGGCGGCTCGGTGGGCACCTTCATGCGCGTCTCGGCGCTCAGCCGGCACCTCGGCCGCAACGACGACCCGGTGGTGCGCCAGCAGTTGGCCGGGCTCTATATCGACGGCCGCCTCCGGGCCTTGACCGCGCAACGGGCCGGGGCGCGCCTCAAGGCGGGCGGGGTCCCTGGCCCCGAGGGCTCGATCGGCAAGCTCCAGTGGACCGAGGGCATGCGTCGCACCAGCGACTGCGTCTCCACCATCCTCGGCCCGCGCCTGGTGGCCGACTCGGGCGAATGGGGGACCTATGCGTGGTCCGAGTTCGTGCTCGGCGCCGCCGGCTACCGGATCGCAGGTGGCTCCGACGAGATCCAGAAGAACATCATCGCCGAGCGGGTGCTGGGCCTCCCGCGGTGAGCCGGCCACCCGCGCGGCGGTCCTGACCGCCGATGGGGGCGCCGGATGCGATCATGGGGCGGGGGCACAGCGAGGCGGCGAATGGTGAACGATGCGAGCTCCCGGACACTCCGCACAACACGCCATGAGGCGCCGACGGCCGCCGGCGGCGAACGAGTGAGCGACGACACCGACGCCGTGGATGCGCGCACGCGTGCATCGCAGAGCCGACTGGCCGAAGAGGCCATCGATGCCGCCCTCGCCGGTGAAGGAGGCGCCGTCGCCCTCTTCGGCGAGGCGGGGATCGGCAAGTCGTGGCTCCTCGATCACCTCGTCGAGGCGTCGATGCAGCGGGGCCGTGTCGTCCTCTGCATGCGGCCCGACTCCTTCGAGCGCATCCCCTACGCCGCCTTCCACCAAGCCCTGCTGGGCTCGTCCGACCAGTTGGGGCACGACGAGGCGCGGGAGGAGTTGCTCGGGGCGCTCACCTTCGAGCAAGGCGGCAACGTCGAGTCGGTGCAGCGGGCGGCCGTGCGCTTCTTCGCCGCCGTCTCCCGTCGTCGACCGGTCATCGTCGCCGTGGACGACCTGCCCCTCGTCGATGACGACACCATCGCGCTGCTGGCGGTGTTGGTCCGCCGCGTCGGCGGCCACCCACTCCTCGTCGTCGGCACCTGCCGGGGCCGACGGGCCGACCAGACCGGCTCGTTCGCCGACCTGCTCGACAACCTCGACCACCGGGAGCTGTTGACCGCCATCGAAGTCGGGCCCCTCGGCCGGTCGGACCTCGCCGAGCTGGTGTCGTCGCTGACCGGGATGGCGCCCGCGCCCGCCCTGCTCGACACCCTGACCTCGTTGACCGGGGGCAACCCGTTCTTCGCCCGCGAGGCCATCCTCGGGTGGATGGAGGCCGACGCCCTGGTCACCGCGAACGGAACATGCCGGCTCCAGGACGGGCGGGTGGGCCTCGCCGACGACCGGCGATCCGCCCTGCTGCGGCGCATCTTCGACGGCGGCGACCCCGGCTCGGTGGAGATGGCGCGCGCCGTCGCCGCGCTCGGCTCGCTGCGCACCGACCGCCTGGTGCTGGCCGCCGAGCTGGCCGGCCTGGAGCCCGCGGAGGCGGCGACAGGGGTGGATGCCCTGGTGTCGCGGGGGTTGCTCCGCCGATCCCAGGACGAGGTCTACGTATTCTCGCACGAGCTGGTGCGGGCCGCCCTCTACGACAGCATCGCTCCCGGACGGCGCTGGGAATGGCACCGCCGCGTGATCGAGTGGCTGGGCAACGCGCCGGTCACGCCCGCCACCATCCTGGAGGTGGCGACCCACGCGTCGGCGACGGCGGCGCCGGGCGACGAGGTGGCCCTGGAGGCGCTCATCCGGGCGGCCGACGTGACCTCGCACGCCGCCCCCCGGTCGGCCATCCCGTGGTATGAGCAGGCGCTCTCGATCATGCCGGAGGACGACGAGCGACGGACCGGCGTGCTCGTGCGGCTGACTCGTTCGCAGTTCCTGGCGGCCATGCCGGACGGCGTCGTCGCCACCGGCGGCGACGCCCTGAAGCGAATGCCCGTCGGCCCGGAGCGGAAGCGCCTGGTGGCCCTGGTGGCCGAGGCGCTGTCGGAAGCGGGCGACAACGAGCGAGCCCTCGAGGTCCTCGAGCGGGAGACAGACGCCACCGCAGGCAGCCTTCGGCTGCAGGCGCTCCGAGCGCACCTGCTCGTGGCGCACGGGCGCCTCGACGAAGCCGCCCCGGCAGCCGCCGCGGCCGAGGCGCTGATGGCGTCGGGCTCGGCCGCCGAGCAGGTGCTCGCCCTGGTCCACCTCGGGCATCGCCTCTGCCTGCTCAACCACTACGGCGACATGGCACTGGTCCTCGACGACCTGCGCCGGGCAGCCGAGCAGGCGCCGTTCTCCGCCCAGCTCACCGCCCGGGCCAACGTCGCCTACCTGCTCGCCATCTGCGGCGAGACCAAGGAGGGCGAACGGGCCATCGAAGAGGCGCGCGAGCTCCTGGGGCGCTCCGGGTGGATGCTGTTCCGGGCCGAGCTCATGCTCGCCGAGATGCTGCACGCGTACTACGTCGGCGACTGGGCAGGGGCCTTGGCCCTGGCCGACGACATCGTCGGGGAGGACGCCGCCACAGGCGTCGGCCGGAGCGCCGCCATGCGAGCCGTGCAAGCCGACATCCTCGCCAACCGGGGCCGATGGACCGATGCCCGTCGCGCCGTCGCCCCCCACGGTGGCCTCCAGTCGAGCGACGCCTTCCTGCTGTGGGCGGCAGCGGGCATCGAGCTGCTGACGGGGACCACCGAGCCCGCCCGGGAAGCGCTGGAGCGGGCCTTGACCTCCGAGCCCGTCCCCCGTTCGCGCCACGTGCTGTCGAACCGCCTGGCCGACGTCGAGCTCGCCGAAGGTCGTCCCGACGCCGCCGCCGAACTGGTGGTCGACCTCGTCCGAGGAGGGAGCGTCGACGCCGACCCCGGCATCATGATCGAGGCGCGGCGCATCTACGGCACGGCGACAGGCGACGGCGCCATGGTCGAGGCGGCCGCCACCGAGGCCGACGAGCACGGGCTCGTGCTCCTCCAGGGCAAGTGCCGCGTGGCGCTCGGCGAGCTCGGCGTCGAGCCCCAGCGCTACCTCACCGAGGCCTTCGTCCTGTTCCGCCGCCTGGGCGCCGACCCGTGGCGGCGCCGGTGCGCCACCGAGCTCCGACGGCTGGGGCTCAAGGTCCCCCGAGCCTGGCGGCCCCGGCCGGTGACCCTGACCGACGCCGAGATCCAGGTGGCCCGCCTGGTGCAGAACGGCAGCCGCAACCGCGAGATCGCCGCCGCCCTGTCGATCAGCGTGAAGACCGTAGAGGCCTACCTCACCAGGATCTACAACAAGACGGGCACGACCTCGCGGCTGGAGCTGGCCCGCCTGCTCGACAGCGGCCACCTGCACTAGCCGTCGGAAACGTGGGGCTTTCCCCACTGCCGTCCGACCGCCCCCGTCTGCCTACCTGGAAGCATGGATCGCTTCTCGCTGCGCGACAGCGCAGTCTTCATCACCGGCGGTGGCCAGGGCATCGGGCTCGCCATCGCCCGGGCATTCGCCGGCGAAGGGGCGAAGCTCGCCTTGGTCGACCTCGACCCCGCCGCCCTCGACCGGGCACGCGCCGAGCTGCGCGAGGTGACCGACGTGGCCACGTTCGTGCTCGACGTGCGCGACCGCGACGCGTTCGCCCGCGTGGCCGACGAAGCAGAGGACTTGCTCGGGCCGGTCGACGTCGTGTGCAACAACGCGGGCGTCGGCGGCGGTGCCGGAGCCTCGACCATGACCTACGAGGCATGGGACTGGGTGCTCGACATCAACCTGGGCGGCGTGGTCAACGGCGTGCAGACGTTCGTCCCCCGGCTCATCGAGCGCGGACGCGGCCACATCGTGAACACGGCATCCATCGCCGGGCTGGCCCCCGTGGCGGGCAAGAGCAGCTTCATCTACGCCACGTCGAAGTACGCGGTGGTGGGCCTGTCCGAGCTGCTGCGCATCGACCTCGAGGCGCGCGGCGTCGGCGTGAGCGTCCTGTGCCCGGGCCGGGTGGCGACGCAGATCTTCGAGAACACCGCCAAGTGGTCGCCCATGGCGCGTGAGATGACCGACCACAAGCGCAAGATCGTGACGCTGTCGCAGGCTGCGCTGGCGACAGGCACGCCCGCCGACGAGGTGGGGCGACTCGTGCTCGACGGCGTGAAGGAGAACCGCTTCTACCTCATCACCGACGACACCGCGGCCGACGCCGTCGCCCTGCGCACCGACGAGCTCCTGGCCGCCATGCCGGGCCGTCGCGACGCCGCGCGCGCCGAGGATACGGCGGCCCGATGAGGATCGAGCTCGCCAAGGACTCCATCGACCTCGGCATCGTCACCAACGACGCCGCCCCGCTCCTCGAGTTCTACTGCGACACCCTCGGTCTGGAGCCGTTGCGGGAGGTGACCATGCCCGGGGGCACCCTGCACTTCCTCCGCTGCGGCGCCAGCACGGTCAAGATCATGCAGGTGTCACGCCCTGTGCCCGCCGCCGCCGACGGCCGCATCACGGCAACCACCGGGTACCGCTACTGGACGATCTCCGTCGCCGACGTGGCCGCCGCCGTCGAGCGGTGCACGGCAGCCGGGCGGGCCGTGCCAATGCCGCCGACCGAGCTGTGGCCCGGCACCACCGCCGCCATCGTGGAGGATCCCGACGGCAACTGGGTCGAGTTCCTGGAGTCCCGGTGACGGCGACGACCGAGGCGTACCGCTTCATCACCTACGAGCTGCTCGACGAGGGTCGCATCGCCCGGATCACCCTCAACCGGCCCGACGTGCGCAACGCGCAGAACCGGGGGTTGCTGGTCGAGCTCGATCACGCCTTCCTGGCTGCCGAGGCCGACGACGACGTGCGTGTCGTCATCCTGGCGGGCGCAGGGCCCGTCTTCTCGGCGGGCCACGACCTCGGGACGGCCGCCTTCCGCGAGGAGGTGCTGCCCGGCCCGACCCAGCACGAGACCTACCGCATCAACGGCGGGACGCGTCGCGGGGCCGAGGCCCGCATGCTCCAGGAGTGGCACTACTTCTTCCGCAACACGCTGCGCTGGCGCGACCTGCGCACGATCACCATCGCCCAGGTGCATGGGCAGGTGTGCGCCGCGGCCCTCATGCTGACGTGGGCGTGCGACCTCATCGTGGCGGCCGAGGGCACCGAGTTCAACGACGTCGTCGGCACCCGCCTGGGCATGTGCGGCGTGGAGTACTTCGCCCACCCCTGGGAGTTCGGCCCCCGCAAGACCAAGGAGTTGATGCTCACCGGTGACGCCATCGACGCCGACGAGGCCCACCGCCTCGGCATGGTGAGCAAGGTCTTCCCGCAGGACGAGCTCGCCGAGCGCACGCTGGCCTTCGCCCGTCGCATCGCCGCCGTCCCCACCATGACCTCCCTGCTGGTCAAGGAGGCGGTGAACCAGACCGTCGACAACATGGGCTTCCAGAACGCCTTGACGGCCTGCTTCTCGCTCCACCAGATCAACCACGCCCACTGGGCCGAGCTGCACGACGACGGCTTCCCCGCGGCGAAGGTGGAAGACGGCGTGCCCCACTGGAAGGACGCCCCGCCGGTCAGGCTGGCGACGAAGGACTGAGCGCCCGGGCGGCCGCCCTCGGGTGGCCGCCCTCGGCGTCGTCAGGCCGGCGCCCCCGTGGCGGCCACCAGCCGCTCCACCCGCCCGATCTCGTCGGCGCCGTCGAGCACGGTCACGGTGATGCCGTAGGTGCGTCGCTCGCCCGCGTCGAGCCAGGTCATGGTGCCGTCGTCGCGCGCCGCCTGGTTGCCTCCGGCATGGTGGGTGGACGGCTCGCACCCGATGACGTACGCGCCCTCGCGCAAGTGCAGCCACTCCACGAAGCACGGCAGCTCCGCCTGCTCCCACGACAGGGCGACGCCGAGGCCGAGCCGGTCGTTGGCCACGGCGACGGTGGCCCGCCCCTCCTCGTCGGGCACGAGGTCGTGCTCGTAGACGCGCTCGGCTGCACCTCGTTGCGGCGGGCCCATCTCCCGATAGGACGCCGACAACGAGGTCGCGCCGGGCGACCGCCACAACACCTCGCGCACGGGCGCGAGGAACCGCGCCCCCTCGTCCAGCAGTGGCCAGCCGATGTTGAAGTGGTACAGCAGCATGTGCGGGGTGGCATCGGACCCGGCGTTGGTGACCGTGTCGCGGATGCGGACCTCGTCGCCGCCGAGGTCGGCCTCGATGCGGCGCACGAGGCGCAGGTTCTCGCCGAACACCCGCGCCTGGCGCATCTCGCCCTCGGCCCACAGCACGCAGCGGGTGTCGTCGACCCAGTCCTCGCCGTACCCGAGCAGGCGGGCGGGGACGTTGCCGATGCGGCCGTGCAGGGGGTGCCACGCGGTGGGCTGGTAGGCGTACTCGGCGGCGTCCACCTCGCCAGGCCCCATGACGTGGTCGAGGCCCGCCGTCACCAGCAGCCCCGAGAACGAGCGCAGCCACGACCAGCCCCGGTCGTCGGCGTGCTCGTGCAGGCCGGGATGCCGGAACCCGGTGGGCGAGCGCCATCCGATGCTCCGACCGCCGTGCTCGACAGCGCCCAGGTCCATGGCCCGGTCGACGAGCACGTCGAAGGCCAGGCCCGTGCCCGTGCGGAACTCCAGCACGCGGATGCCGCGCTCGACGCCGTCGGCGAGTTCCACCAGCCGCACGCCGCCCGCCGCCGCCGCGTCGCCGGTGACGCGCGCCAGCAGCGACCGGTCGACCCCGGCCCCCGACGCCGCCTTCACCACCGCACGTTGCCCGCCTCGCCCTGCACACGGCCGGTGCGCGCCTCGACCACCACGGGGCCGGCGGCGAGCAGTCGGCCCGTGCTGTCGGGCCCCACCGCGAAGGTCCGGCTGGCGAAGGCGCCGGAACCGCCGCCGACGCGCAGCGCGCCCTCGGCCGTGGGCTCCACGCCCAGCAGGCGGATGTAGGCCAGGAGGGGCTGCGAGTGGCTGTGCATGTTGTCGGTGGGGAACTCGCCCGGCACCGGCAGTTGGAAGGTGCCACCCGCCTTCGCCGACTCCGGCGCGTTGTAGGAGTCGGGGCCCGACAGCGTGCCCAGCCACGTCGACGGGTAGGCGGCGCTGTGCGACGCCAACGTCATGCGCCGCCACTCGTCCCAGGCCCAGGGCGCGCCGCGGCTCGCCGCGGCCCATACGAGCACGGCGTTCAAGGCGAACCAGATGCCACCGTTGAGGCCCTCGCCCGCCTGGCGACCGCCTTCGTCGGTGAGCGGCCACTGCTGGCGGGCACCCAGGGGCGAGCCGGTCCGCAGCTTCTCGTCGATCTCGGCCAGCAGGGAGTCGGCCTGCTCGTCGGTCGCCGCGCCGCAGAGGATGGCCCACGGCTGGGGCTCCAGGAACAGCCGGTCGTCGCCCAGGCCGACGTCGCCGACGTACGCCCGACGGAACCACCGTCCGTTCCACGCCGCGGCCACCGCCAGGCGCAGTTCCTCGGCCAATGCCCGCGCCTCCTTGGCCGTGGCCGCGTCGCCCGAGGCTTCGCTGAGGTGCGCCCACCGAGGCAACACCCACGCGGCCATCGCCGAGTTCATGACCGATTCGCCCTCGCGGTGGAGCGTCTCGCGGTCGATGCCCGCCGCCTCGGCCCCCACGAAGCCGTCGCTCCAGTCGCAGCTCAGCAGGCGCACGTGGCCGTTCGGCCCCCGGCCCACCTCGTCCACGAAGTGGCGGAACTGGAGGCGCAGGTTCTCGCCCAGGGGGACCGGCGGCGCGCCGTGGCGCGGGTGGAAGCCGACCGGCTCGGCGAAGGCGCCGAGGTCGCCGGTGGCGATGGCGTACTCCGACGCGAGCCACAACGCCCACAGGTGCACATCGGACGGGTTCTCCGGCAACATCGGCGCCGACACGACGTTCTTGGCTCCGTCCAGCGCCCAGGGCAGGAAGCCGTTGGGCGCAGCCCAGGCGCAGGTGTTGCGCAGCACCGACAGGGCGAGGTCGGGCTCGGAGTACACCAGCGGCATGGCGTGCTGGAGCGGGTCGCGAGCGGCGATGTTGAGGCCGACGATGTGGGAGTAGACGGAGCCCTCGTCGAGGGTGTGCCCACCGAGCACGCCGTCGGCGCACGCGCCCCCGGACAGCAGCGCCGCGTGCCAGGGGATCTCGCGCTCGGCCTCGGGGGCCTGCGGCGACGTCGCCGTCGGCAGCCGCTCGCGCAGCCCGTCGAGCGAGGCCGCCCACTGCCCCGCCGGGTCGGGGACCGACGAAGCGTCGTCGAGGCCGAAGCGGAACCACAGCTCTCGGGTCTCGCCCGCTGCCACCTCGACCTCGCTCGACAGCGTCACCGTGGGGTGGCCCTCGCCGTCGCTCGTCGCCGTGCCTCCGGCGTCGAACGCCTCGAAGACGAGCGTGGCCGGAGCGCCGAACGCGCCCGGTGTCGCGGCGCCGCCCTCGGCCTCACCGTCGACGCGCTCCTCGGTGGCCACGGCCCGGCCGCCTGCCGCGGTGACGCGGTAGCGCACGTTCGCGGCGGCCAGCTCGTCGGCCCGCTCGACCGGCGTGAAGACGTCGACGAAGCGGGGTCGCACCGTCCACGACTGGCGCAGCTCGACCCGCCGAGCTGCGGGGCCCGAGGCGGTCACGCGCACGCGCACCAGGCACCACGGGGCTTCGCCCTCCGGGCAGAGCACGACCTGCTCGACGGCCACACCGTCGTGGGCGCCGTCGACGCCGTGCCACGTGGGGCCGAACGTCGACCGGACGGGTGTCGCGCCGGGGGCGCCCGTGCCCCACGGCTCGCCGCCGTCGACGCGCGCCGTCCACGTCCCCGTGCCGCCGGGCTGGGGCGCCAGCAGCCAGCGCAAGCCGTCGAACTCGTCCCACAGGCTGCGGGTGCCCGCCGTGCTCGCCACCAACTGGAGGCGCCGGTTGCCCAGGCTGACGAGGTGCTCGGAGTTGCCTCCGTCGGTGGCGACCGGCACGCCCTCGAACACCGGCAGGCCGTCGGCTGTCGTCCAGCGCCCGAAGTCGCTCATCGCTTGCGCATGAAGTCGAGCCGGACCGGGGTGGGGTTGCGCCGTTCCTCGATGTCGCGATGGCGGGTGGTGATGAACTTGAAGTGCTCGTCGTCGGTGAACACGTAGAACTTGTCGGTGAGGATGGCGTCGACGACGAGGTCGGCCACCTCACTGGGCGGCTTGGCCGCGGCGATGAGCTGCTTGAGGTGCTCGGGCGGCTCGAAGCTTTCGCCCTCGGCGCGGTCGGGGCGGTTGCGCGACGACTCCATGATGCGGGTGGCGACGAAGCCGGGGATCAGCAACGAGACGCCGACCTCGGACTTGGCGGCCAGGAGCTCCTGGTAGAGGGTCTCGGTGATGCCGACCACGGCGTGCTTGGCCGCCACGTACGGGGACTGGAGCGGCGTGGCGGTGAACCCGGCCATCGACGTCGTTGTCACGACATGGCCTTCCCCCTGCTCGATGATGGCGGGCAAGAAGGCGCGCAGCCCGTGCACGACCCCCCAGAGGTTCACGCCCAGAGCCCACTCCCAGTCGGCCAGGGAGAAACGCTCGACCCGGTTGGCCACGCCGACGCCTGCGTTGTTGCACAGCACGTGGACGGGGCCGAACGCCTCCCGGCTGGCGACGGCGAGGGCATCGACGTCGCCGGCCGAGGACACATCGGTGCGAACGCCGACCACCGGGCCCAGGTCGGCCAGCTCATTCACGGCGGCGTCGAGCGCAGGCTCCTCGATGTCGGCGAGGACCACGTTCATCCCCTCGCGCACGAACCGCTCGGCGAGCGCGAACCCGATGCCGCTGGCGGCCCCGGTCACAACCGCCGTCTTGCCTGTCAATGACTTCACGAGTCCTCCATGGAGATGAGTTCGTCCGTCGTCGCGGCGACGACGGCGTGGTAGTGGTCCCTGGCGGCGTCCAGCACGGCGACCAAGTCGCCGAGTTGGGCCGCCGTCTCGAATGTGCCTTCCCGACGGGCCAGCGCTTCGAGCAGGTCGAGCCACTCGATGCACCATCGGGCGTCGGCCGCCCGTCCGACACGGCGGCCGTCGACGTCGACGTACACCGGCGTGGTGTGGGCGAACGCCGTCCCGTAGAGGACGTCGGGGTGCGCGTCCCCGTCGACCACGGCGGCGAGCCACGTGGGCTCGCCCACGACGACGTCCACGTCGACCACCGCCTCGCCGGCCACGGCCTCCGCCTGCGCCACCGGGCCGTCGGGGCCGACCACCTGCACCAGGCGCGTCCCGGGACCGGTCGCCCGCGCTCGCAGGCGCAGGACGTCGCCCGGCTGCTTCGACAGCACCGTCCCCGGCGGGGCGGCGTCGACGGTGAAGTCCACCCACGGCCCGTTGGTGACGAGGGTCCGTCCGGCGCGAACGGCGTCGCGCCAGGCCGACGCCTCCAGCCGGGCGTCGCCGAGGTAGGCGTAGACGCGAGCCCACCCGGGCGGGTTCGACAGCGGCCCGACCTTGGCCATCGACAGCATGGTGTCGGTTCCGGCGGTGGCCGCCAGGCGCAGCCCGCTGCTGAGGAGGCGGTGATAGAGCACCACGTTGCCGGCCACCGGAGTCGGCCCCAGCAGGTCGACGGAGTCGACCAGTCCGAGGGCGGCGTCGGCCACCAGCTCGCGGGCCTCGTTGCTGCGGGCCGCGACGAAGGCGCCCGCCGGGGACTCGGCGGTGATTGTGCCGAACACCGGGTGGGTGTAGCCCACAGTGGCGCCCGACTCCCGGAGCTCCCGACAGGCCTCGGCGTTCGGAGGCCAGTCGTAGGGGTTCGTGCCCCGGGCGTGCCCGGACTGGTAGGCGCTCGGCGCGCTCGACGGGGCGAAGGCGTGCACGTGGCCGAGCATGTCGTTGCGGTACTCGACCCCGAACCGGGCGATCTGGGCGGGCGTCGACCAGGCCAGGTCGTGGCCGACGGAGTGCTCGAAGGCCTCCACGTCGTAGACGCGCGTGGTCTGGTGGTTGGCGGCGACCAGGTTGAGCACGTGGAGGGCTTCGCCCTCCTGGATGCGGGCGGCGTCGTCGAGGTCGACCACGTAGTCGCCGCTGTAGTTGAGGTGGACGTGGAGGTCGCCGCCGAACCAACCGTTCACGGCCGGGTCGAACAGGGCTTCCGGGTCCAGCGCCACCTCGACCAGCGCGCCCGCCGCCGGGTGGAGCTCGGCGCTGACCGACTCGTAGCCGATGCCTCGTGCCGCGGTCACGGTGACGGCCGCCGCCGGCACGTCGAGCACGATGTCTCGCCCGTGGAAGTAGGGCCGCCCGTGGGCGTCCCACTTGTGCAGCACCCCGTCGGGGAACCAGGCGCCGCCGCGGTCGTCGACGACCGACCAGCGACAGGGAGCGGCGGCCGACAGCCACAGGCGCGCCGCGTCGGCTGCCTCCACCACGGGGACGGACCGGCGCTGCCCGCCGACGGCCGCCTCCAGGGTGGGAGCGGCGGCGGCGAAGGTGCAGAACGCCACGTCGGTCGTCTGGCCGTCGAGCGACACGGTAGCGTCCCCGACGGCGACCGGCCCCGCCACCTCGGTGGCAGCGTGGACGAGGACAGCCAGTTCCACGGGCATGCCGTCGAGCGCGTACGGCAGCGGGCCCTGCCGCACCGAGACGAGCTCACCGACCTCCACCACCACCAGGCCGTGCGGCGGCTCGTGCGAGGTGAGTCGCCACAGGGCGTCGTGGAAGGTGCCCGGTCGCCCCTGGGCCGCCTCGACGACGAACGTCATGAGCAGCTCCCACCAGTCGGCGTAGCGGGCGTACTGCCACCAGAGCGGGCCGGGCCCGGACGGGTCGCGACCGAACTCGCCGCCCCAGTCGAAGCGACTCCCGGCTGCCAGCTCGCGGTACGTGTCGAGCACGCCCGCCACCACCCCGGGAAGGTCGTCGTGGCCACCTTCGCAGCACATCGTGCCATGACAACACGAGGCCTGGATCGGGACCATGAGGGGATGCCCTTGCGATTCCCCGCCGACGGCGCGGCGGCCTCCCGCGTCAGACCTCGGGCGTGACGATCGACTTCGCCCAGCGGTAGTCGGCCTTGCCGTTCGGGCTGCGCAGGACCTGGTCGACGCGCACGATCGCCTTGGGCAGCTTGTACCGGGCGATGCGCTCGTTGGCCGTCGCCAGCAGGTCGTCGTCGGACACGGCGCTCCCCGGCCGCAACTGGACGACGGCGACGACCTCCTGTCCCCATCGCTCGCTCGGCCGTCCCACCACCACCACGTCGACGACGGCGTCGTGGGCCACCAGCGCCTGCTCCACCTCTTCGGCGAAGATCTTCTCGCCCCCCGAGTTGATCGTCACGGAGTCGCGACCGAGCAGCTCCACCCGGCCGTCCTCGCGGAGCCTGGCCCGGTCGCCGGGCAGCGCCATGCGCTCCCCTGCCACCAGACGGAACGTCTTCTCCGTCTTCTCGCGGTCCCCGAGGTAGCCGAGGGGGATCGGCTTGCGCTTGGCCAGCCAGCCGATGCCGTCGTGGCCCGGCTCCAGCACCGTTGTCATGGCTTCGTCGACGACGCACGTCCCGGGCACGAGGCTGAAGACGCCCTGGCCCGCGGCCTTGTCGCCCGCGCTCACCGCCTGGAGCTGGCTGCCCGTCTCCGACGAGCCGGCCACGTCGAGGATCAGCACGTCGGGCAGCATGTCGAGCAACCGCTGCTTCACCCCCGAGCTGAGGATGGCGCCGCCGTTGATGATGAACCGCAGCGAGCCCGCGTCGTAGTCGCCGCGCTCCAACTCGTCGCAGAGCGGCCGGGCGAAGGCGTCGCCGATGATCGTCATGGTGGCGACCCCCTCGCGCTCGATGGTGGCCCAGGCGTCGCGCGCGTCGAGCTTGGCGACCTCGTCCTGGATCGCGACTGTGCCCCCTCCGAGCAGGTTGCCGAGGGCGATCCACTGCGCACCGCCGTGCATCATCGGCGGCAGCGCCAGCGCCACCGACGGCGTGAGCTTGCTGACGCTGGCGGCGATGGTGGCGGGCGAGGTCGAGTCGACGTCGGGCACGAAGTTCAGGGCGGCGTCGTACATGTCGGCCTGGGTCCACAGGGTGCCCTTTGGCATCCCCGTGGTGCCGCCGGTGTAGAGCATGTAGAGGTCGTCGGGCGAGAGCTCGATGTCGGGCCTGGCCGGCGAGGCCGCCGCCAGCGCCGCCTCGTAGTCGAGGGCGCCGTCGAGCAGCGGCACGCCGGAGCCGTCGTCGACCTGGAGGAGGAGCGGACGCTCGGGCAGCCGGGAGACCACGGCGTCGAGGAGCGGGGCGAAGGTGGCGTGGTAGATCAGGGCGCGGGGCGCGGCGTCCTCGAGCAGGTAGCGCAACTCGCCCTCGACGTAGCGGTAGTTGATGTTGAACGACACCGCCCGGGCCAGGCAGGCCCCGAGCATGCCCTCCAGGTACTCCGGCGAGTTGTAGAGGTACAGCCCGACGTGGTCCTGCCCCGACTCCCAGGGCGCCAGCTCCGACCGCTCGCGACGGATGGTGACCCCGTGGTCGAGCAGGAGGTTCGCCAGGCGGCGGACTCGGTCGTCGATCTCGCCGTAGGTGTAGGTCCGGCGGCGGAACACGAAAGCAGGGCGTTCCCCGACAGCGCCGGCAACGGCTTCGAACAGTTCGGCATGGTTGAACACGTCAGGCTCCGTTCACGCGTAGCCAACACCGTGCAGCGCGGGCAGGCGGGCGCTCAACTGGGGGAAACCCTCTGACTTCACCGTTCCCCGGCGGTATCGGTGGGGAAAGCCCGGATTACGGACGCTCCCCGGCGCAGCGATGCTGGGGCAGACGGGGGCCGAGCACGAGGATTGAACGAACCGATGACCATCCACAAGGCGCGCAACGGCGACGTCGAGATCGCCTACGAGACGTTCGGTTCGCCCGACGGCGAGCCGCTGTTGCTCGTCATGGGCCTGGAGACGCAGATGCTCCTGTGGCCCGACGAGTTCTGCGAGGAGCTCGTCGCCAACGGGTTCCACGTCGCCCGCTTCGACAACCGCGACTCCGGCCTGTCCACGCACTTCCAGGCCGAGCCCGCCCGCAACCCGCTTCGCGTGCTGTTCTCCTTGCGCTCGGAGCCGCAGTACCGCATGGAGGACATGGCCGACGACGGCTTCGCCGTCATGGACGCCCTCGGGTGGTCGAGCGCCCACTTGGTGGGGGCGTCGCTCGGCTCCGCCATCTCGCAAACGATGGCCCTGCGGGCGCCCGAGCGCGTGCGCACCTTCACCAGCATGATGGCGGGCACCGGGTCACAGCTCCTGGCCGTGCGCATCGGCACGGTCATGAAGCTGGCCCGGCGCCGCTACGACGACACCGAGGAGGCGGCCGGCGAACGCCTGGCCGACGTGCTGACAACCATCGGCGGCCGCAACCAGAAGATCGACCTCGACTGGGCCCGCGCCGTGGGCCGGGAGTCGTACCGCCGTTCCCACGACCCCACCGCCCAGCAGCGGCAGACGTCGGTCATCCGCCACGCCCGCGACCTGCCCAAGCGGGTCCGCGGGATCACCGCCCCCACCCTCGTCATGCACGGCGACGACGACCGCCTCATCCGCCTCCAAGCGGCACGCAAGCTGGCCGAGCGCATCCCCGGCGCCCGCTTGGTGGTGTTGGAGGGGGTCGGCCACGCCATGTCGCCCGACGTGCGGCCCCGCATCGTCGAGGAGATCACGGCCCACGCCCGCTCCGTCGCCCGCTGACCGGGCGGCGGGCGGGCGTCGCTCCGATTGCCGCTACGGCCGGCCGGCGCCCGGCACGTCGACGTCGCAGGCCAGCAGCACCGACCGACGGGTCGAGGTGACGTCCGACGTCCCGAGGGGCGGCGCCGCGCACAGGTACAGCGTCGTGCGGTCGGGCCCGCCCAGGGCCGCGGCGTAGACGGCGAGGGTGCCGGTGTCGACGCGATCGAGCACCACACCACCCTCGCCCACGCGGACGATGCCCGAGCCCACGGCGTCGGCGACCCAGACTGCGCCCTCGGCGTCGAGGGCCAGGCCGTCGGGCAGGCAGGTG
>JAHWLA010000176.1 GCA_019347595.1 Actinomycetota bacterium | reverse complement strand
CCTCCAGCATGTCGGAGAGGACCCCACCCGCGGGTGGGTGCTCGTGCTGGCCCGGTCGCCGAATGAGCCGTGCGCCGTGCTGTGGGACGTGGCGCGCGATGTGTTCGTGGCCCCCTGCACCGAACGCACCTACCCCCCCGATGGCGACGGGCTGACGACGTTCCCCGCTCCCGTCGAGGACGGGCGCGTGGTCATCGACCTGCGCGAATAGGAGCTAGTCACTTCGCCTCATTTGGCAAATGACACCCGATGGGTATACAGCGTCCGATGGTCCCTTTCGATACTTCTTCTGTGGGAGCAGTGACGACAGCGTTGCGCCGCCCCGGTACGTACATGGGCCATGCGCGTGAGGCGATCGACATGGCACGCGCCGTCGTCCACTACCCGGCGGGCATCCTCGAGGCCGCCATCGAGTTCGGTGCGCCGACCGGTGACCGCTGCCACGACACGCCGGTGGTCCTCGTGCACGGCTACGGGCACAACCGCTCGGGCTGGTTCGTGGTGGAGCAGGCGCTGCGCCGGGCCGGGTTCCATCGGATCACGTCGCTCAACTACAACCCGCTGCGCCACGATGTCCCCACGGTCGCCCAGCGCTTGGCCGAGCACGTCAACATGGTCCGCACCCTGAGCGGGAGCGAACGGGTGCACGTGATCGGCCACAGCATGGGCGGGCTGGTGCTGCGGTGGTACGTGCAGGAGCTCGGCGGCGACCGGTTCGTGGACGTGGCGGCCACGGTGGCGACGCCGCACCAGGGCACGGTCTCCGCATTGCTGGTGGCGCCGCTGGGGCACGCGGGCAAGCAACTGCTGCCGGGCTCCGAGGTGATCTGCCGCCTGCACGAGACGGCCCGGGCGGGCGCCGTGCGGTGGGTGGCGTACTACTCGAACATCGACCTGTGCGTGCAGCCCAGCCCATCGGCCCGGTTGGACCACGTCGCGTTGGGCGCGACCAACGTGCTGATCAAGGACCACGGGCACCTGTCGATCCTGCTGTCTCGCAAGCTGGCGACCTCGGTGGTCGAGGAGCTGGAACGCCCCGTCCTCCCCCTCGCCGCCACCGCCTGATCCCGTCATTGAATTCGCAGTAATCCGGGCGTACACACGGATTACTGCAAAATCAACGAGCGAAGTCGGGAGATCAGCTCACGTCGAGGCTGTCGACCTCGTCGCGGTCGGCCAACGGGGCGAGCAGCGCTTCGAGCTCCTGGCCCGAGTGGCTCGACACGTCGGCGGTGACGATCCAGGCACCCTCCCGCTCGCGCACGCTCAGCGACCGGATGGTGATGTCGGCCACCTCGTTGATGGCGGTCACCACCCGCGACGCCTCGTAGCCCTGCGCCACTCGGATGACCACCGTGTCGCGCCCCCGGGCGTAGCGGGTGACGAGCCAGCGGCGGGGCGCCCGCAGGCCGACCAAGGCAACCAACAGCGCCACCGTCGTCACGGTGGTGGCCAGGTAGCTGCCGACCGCGGCCCCCAGCCCGATGGCCGCCGTCACCCACAGGCTGGCTGCGGTGGTCAAGCCCTTGACAGTGGCGCCGTACTTCAGGATGGCCCCGCCGCCGAGGAAGCCCACGCCGGTGACGATGTTCGAGGCGACACGCTCCACACCGATGTTGACGTTGGTCGAGTTGCGGTCGTCGACGAAGGAGTCGAACCCGTAGGAGCCGGCGATGGTGAACAGGGCCGCCCCCAAGGCCACGCTCATGTGCGTCCGCAGCCCGGCCGGGTGGTCGTTGAGCTCCCGCTCCATGCCGATGAGGCCGCCCAGCACCATGGCCAGGAGGATGCGGCCGACGATCTCCAGGTCGCTCGGCTGCGGCATCCCGGTGCCCGCCTCAGGCCTTCTTCAACGGCGCCCACGCCAGGAGCAAGCGCTTCTCCCCTACCCCGGGGAACCGCACCACCGCCTCGGCCTTGTCGCCCGATCCAATTACTTCGAGGATCACGCCCTCGCCCCACTTGCCGTGGACGACGTCGTCGCCCGGCCGCAGGCCGATGTCCTCGGCGCCCGTGGTCTGCACCGGCGCGCTGCTCCGTCCTCGAATGGCGGCGTCGACCACATCCCGTCGATGTTCCCCGGCGCTGCCGCTGCGCAAGCGCGAGCGCCCGCCCTCGGCCACCGTGGCCAGGTCGTCGGGGATCTCCTTGAGGAAGCGGCTGGGCGGGTTGTACTGCGTGGAGCCCCAGATCGTGCGGCACCAGGCATGCGTGAGGTACAGCCGCTCGCGGGCCCGGGTGATGCCGACGTAACACAGCCGCCGTTCCTCCTCCAGCTCGTCGGGCTCGCCCAGGGAACGGAGGTGGGGGAACATCCCGTCCTCCATGCCGATCATGAACACGGCGGGGAACTCCAGACCCTTGGCCGTGTGCAGGGTCATGAGCACGGCCTTGGAGTCGTCCTCGTCGATCTCGTCGGAGTCGGCGACAAGGCTCACCGCTTCGAGGAACTCGTCGAGGCTCTCGAACTCGCGGGCGTGGCCCACCAGTTCGGCGAGGTTCTCCAGCCGGCCCGCCGCCTCGACGGTGCGCTCGGCCTCCAGCTCGGCGGCGTAGCCGGTGCGCGACAACACGGCCTCCAGCAGGTCGCCGGGCTTCGGGTCCTCCTCGTTGCGCAGCTCGTCGAGCAGGCCCAGCAGGTCCTTGATCCCGCCCAGCGCCTTGCCCGTCACGCCGCACTGCTCGGCCGCCGCCAATGCGGTGGCGAAGGGCATGCCGTGGCTCGCCGCCCACGCGTCGATCCGCCCGATACTGGTGTCGCCCACGCCCCGCTTGGGCACGTTGACGATCCGCTTGAGCGAGACCTCGTCGGCCGGGTTGGCGATCGCCCGCAGATAGGCGAGCACGTCCTTTACTTCGCGGCGGTCGTAGAACTTGGTGCCGCCGACGACCTTGTAGGGAACGCTCACACGGACGAGCTGCTCCTCGAACACCCGGCTCATGGCGTTGGTCCGGTAGAAGATCGCCATGTCGCCCCACCGCAGACGGCCGGTGTCGTGGAGGCGGGCCATCTCGTGCACCACCCAGGCCGCCTCGTCGTGCTCGTCCTCGGCGTGGTAGCGGGTGATGAGCTCGCCGCCCACCTGCTCCGTCCACAGCGCCTTGGGCTTGCGCATGGCGTTGTTGGCGATCACCGCGTTGGCGGCGTCGAGGATCGTCTGGGTGGAGCGGTAGTTCTGCTCGAGGACGATGGTGGTGGCGTCGGGGAAGGCGTCTTCGAACTCGAGGATGTTGCGGATGTCGGCGCCCCGGAAGCGGTACACGCTCTGGTCGGAGTCGCCCACCACGCACACGTTGCGGTGCTTCTTGCCGAGCATGAGCACCAGCTCGTTCTGGGCCCGGTTGGTGTCCTGGTACTCGTCGACCAGCAGGTGCTTGAACCGCTCCTGGTAGTGGGCCAGCACCTCGGGCCGGGCCTGGAGCAGGTTCACGGTCACCATGAGCAGGTCGTCGAAGTCCATGGCGCCCGCGGCGAGCAGCCGGCGCTGGTACTCGGCGTAGACGTCGGCGATGCGGCGGTCGAACACGGTGCGGGCGTTGGACCGGAACGTCTCGAAGTCGACGAGTTCGTTCTTCGCCGTGCTGATGGTGTTGTGGACCGTGCGCGGCGGCATCTTCTTGGCGTCGAGGTTGAGGTCGCGCAGCACGTAGGAGACGAGGCGGACGGCGTCGGCCTGGTCGTAGATGGTGAAGCTGCCGGGATAGCCGAGCAGCTTGGCGTCGCGGCGCAGGATGCGGACGCAGGCGGCGTGGAAGGTGGCCACCCACATCTTCTGGGCGACGGGGCCGACGAGCTTGGCCACCCGCTGCTTCATCTCGTCGGCAGCCTTGTTGGTGAAGGTGATGGCCAGGATCTCGAAGGGCGAGACACCCGCCTCGCGGACGAGATGGGCGATGCGGTGGGTCAGGACGCGGGTCTTGCCCGAGCCCGCCCCCGCCACGATCAGCAGCGGCCCGCTGTCGTGCAGCACCGCCTCCCGCTGGACGGGGTTGAGGCCTTCGAGGAGGTTGTCAGCGGGCGCGTCGAGCATGGATACCTCAGGCTACCGGCCCCCTGCGACAAGCCTGCGTTCTGGCAGTTACAGGGCGGCGGTGAGGCGGGCGGCGCCCGCGGTGACCGGTGTCAACAGGCCCGCGGCCCGGGGCAGCGTCTCGGTGGCATAGAACCGCCACAACCCCATGCTGTCCTCGTCGCCCAGCGCGGCTCGCGCCAGCAGCCACCCTCCGACGACGATCCCGGTCAGCTCCAAGTACGCGGTGGCGCCGGCCAGCACGTCGGCCGGTTCCTCGGCCCCGCGCGCCAGGACCCACTCGCTCGCCCGCCGCAGTGTGTCGGCCGCCCCGGCCAGCGCGTCGGCCTCGCCGGCGTCGTCGACCTTCTCCAACTGCCGCACGGTGTCCTCGATGCCGGCCAGCACTCGCCCCACGACCGCCCCGCCCGCCATGGGCACCTTGCGCGTCACCAGATCGATGGCCTGGATGCCGTTGGTGCCCTCGTAGATGGGGGCGATGCGGCTGTCGCGCAGGCGCTGCGCCACGCCGGTCTCCTCGATGTAGCCCATGCCGCCGTGCACCTGCACCGCGACCGAGGCCATCTGGAAGCCCACCTCGGTCGACCATCCCTTGGCCACCGGGGTGAGCAAGTCGGCCAGCTCGCGGTCGCCGGTGTCCGTCCACGCCGCCGTGGCGTAGAGCACGTGCCGCATGGCCGCCACGGACGACCGCATCGTCAGGAGCATGCGACGCACATCGGGGTGCTCGACGATCGGCGACGGCGTGCCGCACGGAGCGCCGAGCGCCCGCCCCTGCCGGCGCTCCGTGGCGTAGCGACGGGCCTGCTGATAGGCCCGCTCCGCGACGGCCAACCCCTCGACGCCGACGGCGAGGCGGGCGGCGTTCATCATCACGAACATGTTCCGCATCCCGTCGCCCTCGTCGCCCACCAACTCGCCGACGGCGTCATCGAACTCCATGACGCACGTGGGGCTGGCGTGGATCCCGAGCTTCTCCTCCAGCTTCACGCACCGCACGCCGTTGCCGGTGCCCGTGTCGGGCAGCACCTTGGGCACGAGGAACAGCGAGATCCCCTTGGTGCCGGGCGGCGCACCCGGGGTGCGGGCCAGCACGAGGTGCACGATGTTGTCGGTGAGCTCGTGCTCACCCCACGTGATGAAGATCTTGGTCCCATTGACGCGCCAGTCGCCGTGGGTGTCGCGCTCGGCTCGCGTGCGGAGGGCGCCGACATCGGACCCCGCGTCGGGCTCGGTGAGGACCATGGTCCCCGCCCACCGGCCGGACACGAGCTTCTCCAGATATAGCCGCTTCTGCCGTTCGTCGCCGCGGGCCGACAGCAGCTCGACGGCGCCGTGGGTGAGCATGGGATTGAGCGACAGCGCCATGTTGGCCGACGTGAGCATCTCCTGGACGGCGACGCCGACCAGCTTGGGCAGCCCGCCGCCGCCGTGTTCGACCGGCGCGGTCAGGCCCGCCCACCCGCCGTCGACGTAGGCGGCGTAGGCGCGGTCGAAACCGTCGGGGACGACGACCGTGCCGGTGGCCGGGTCGAGCCGGCTGCCCTGCACGTCGCCCACTCGGTCGGTGGGCGCGATGACGTCGGCGGCCACCCGGCCGAACTCGGCCAGCAGCTCGTCCACGGTGTCGGCGTCGACGCCGGCCTCCACCACGTCGTGCAGCCCGGCCGCCCGCAGGGCGCGTCGGATGTCGTCCAACGGCGGGTCGTAGCGGTCCATCAGCGGGAGTACTCGTAGAACCCGCGCCCCCGCTTGCGCCCGAGGAGCCCGGCGTCCACCATCCGCGACAGCAGCGGCGGCGGTGCGAACAGCGGCTCCTTGAACTCCTCGTAGAGCGACTGGGCCACGGCCATGGTGGTGTCGAGCCCGATGAGATCGGCCAGCGCCAGCGGGCCCATGGGGTGGGCACACCCCTCGATCATCCCGGCGTCGATGTCCTCGGCGGTGGCGAAGCCGGACTCGAGCATGCGGATGGCGGAGAGGAGGTACGGGA
>JAHWLA010000175.1 GCA_019347595.1 Actinomycetota bacterium | reverse complement strand
GATTGTGGCGGGGCTGGCGCTGGTTGCGCGCTTGGTGGCCGATCGCTCGCTCGAGTGCGACTTCTCCCGGCGGTCCGCCTACACGTACACCACGGATGCCGCCCGCCTGTCGGACGTGGAGGAGGAGGCCGACGTGGCGGGCAAGCTGGGACTGCCGGCGTCGTTCACCACGGATACCGACCTCCCCTATCCGGTGCTCGGGGCGGTGCGCTTCGACGACCAGGCGCAGTTTCACCCCCGGCGGTTCTGCCTGCCGCTGCTGGCATCGATTCCCGGCGACGGCAGCTACGTCTTCCAGCGCAGCCGGGTGCGCGACGTCGACACCGACGAGGTCACGACCGTGTCGACCGCGGATGGCAGCGTGCGCGCCCGCCACGTGGTGCTGGCGACCCACCTGCCATTCCTCGACCGCGGCATGTTCTTCGCCAAGTCGTACCCCTCGCGGTCGTACGCCTTGGCGGTGGAGACGGACAGGCCGCCGCTCGGGATGTACCTGAGCGCCGACCAGCCCACGCGGTCGTTGCGCACGGCGATGGACGACCGGGCGCTGATCGTCGGCGGCGAGGGGCACAAGGTCGGCCATGCCGACGACACGCGCCGGTGCTACGAGGCCCTGGAGACGTGGACGGCCGAGCACTTCCCCGGCGCATCGGTGCGCCACAAGTGGTCGGCCCAGGATTTCATCCCGGTCGACGGGACGCCGTTCGTGGGGCCACAGCTCCCGGGGTCGAACGTGTTGGTGGCAACCGGGTTCAAGAAGTGGGGCATGTCGAACGGCGCGGCGGCGGCGCTGATCATGCGCGACCTCGTGGCCGGCCGCGACAACGAGTGGATGGAGGCATACGACGCCACCCGCATGGGGTCAACGATCACGTCGAGCAGCCTCTTCAAGGAGAACGCCGACGCGGGCAAGCACCTGGTCGGCGACCGGCTGGCGTCGCTGCGGGCCGAGGACGCGTCGGCACTGGCGCCGGGCGAGGGCGGGATCGTGGAGCTCGACGGCGACCGGGTGGCGGCGTTCCGCGACGAGCAGGGCGAGCTGCATGCGGTGTCGGCGGTGTGCCGGCACCTCGGGTGCATCGTGGCGTTCAACCAGGCGGAGCGGACGTGGGACTGCCCGTGCCACGGCTCCCGCTACACGGTCGACGGCTGCGTGATCGAAGGCCCGTCCGTCGCCGACCTCGGCCCCCACGAAGTCCGGAGTACATAGCCGGCGATTTTCGCCGGCTATGTACTCCGGATGGCGGTTTCCACGGCGCGGGCGGCGAGCAGGCGGACGTGCTCCAGTGGGGCGTCGACCTCGCCGGTGGCGGCGGCCACCAGGGCGTCGCCGTCGAAGGTGGCGTGCGCGGGCTCCAGCGCCCGGGCCAACCCGTCGTGGCCGGACTGCGCCACCAGCAGGCACGCCGTCTTGTCGAGCCGGGCGTTCGTCGCCACCACCCCGATCGTCGTGTTGCCAAACCGGGCCCCGTGCTTCTGGTCCGGGACTCCCGCCGTATGTTGCGGGATTCCCGGACGAGAAGCGCCCGGCTCGCGGAGGTCGCCCCAGGCGTTGACGGCGACCAACGCGGAAACGACCAACGCCCCGCTGCGCTCGCTCGCCGTGCCCAACCCGCCAGGCTGCGGCGGGTCGCCGCGCCACTTCCCTACCGTCGCTCCCGTCCCCGCACCGACGGCGCCCACCTCGAACGGCCCGGCGACGGCGGCCTCGCACGCCGCCAGCCCGGCCGCCGCATCGGGCCGCACCCGGGCATCGCCGACGCCCAAGTCGTACAGCACGGCGCCCACCACGATCGGTACCGGCCCGGCGGCGGTCGGGAATCCGATCCCGCGCTCCTCGCACCACCGCACTACGCCGTCGCATGCCGACAGCCCGAACGCCGAGCCGCCCGACAGCACCACGGCGTCGACCCGCGCCACCAGCCGCTCGGGCGCCAGCAACGCCCACTCCCGGGTGCCCGGCGCGCCGCCCCGCACCTCGCCCGACGCCACTGTCCCGGCGGGCAACAGCACGACCGTGCACCCGGTACGGGCGACGGGATCGGTCCAGTGGCCGACGCGCACGCCGGCCACGTCGGTGATCACCCGACGTACCGGCGGGGCACCCGCGGCCCGATGCCGCACACGATCTCGTAGGAGATGGTGTCGAGCCGCGCCGCCCACTCGTCGGCGGTGATCGCCTCGTCGCCCTGGCGACCGAGGAGCACGACCTCGTCGCCGACCGCCACCGACGAGTCGGGCCCGCAGTCGACCATGAGCATGTCCATCGTCACCGTCCCGGCGATCGGGCAGCGCCGACCGCCCACCAGCACCTCGCCGCCCACGGCCGACAACCGGCGGGGCACCCCGTCGGCATAGCCCAACGGCACCACGGCGATGCGCGTGCGGGTCGGGCATGTGTAGCGAAGCCCGTACGACACGCCCTCCCCTGCCTCCACGTCGCGCACGTAGGCCACCTCGGCGGTGAGCGACATGGCGGGCCGCAGGTCGACGCGGTCGGCCATCGCCATCCCCGGCGAGTAGCCGTACACGGAGATGCCGCAGCGCACCAAGTCGTAGCGGGCGGCCTCGTGGGCGATGGCGCCCGCCGAGTTCGCCGTGTGCAGCACGGCGGGGACGATGCCGTCGGCAGCCAGCGCGTCCCGGACCATCTCGAAGCGCTCCAACTGGGCCTTGGTGTCGGCCTCGCGGTCGAGGTCGTCGGCCACCGCGAAGTGGGTCATCAGCCCTTCCAGCACGAGGTGCCGCGACCCGTCCATGCGGCGGGCCAGTGCGGGCGCGTCGGCGGGCGGCGCCCCGGCTCGGTGCATGCCGGTGTCGACCTTGAGGTGGACGGGGACGGCGTCGCGCCCGTGGAGGACGGCGGCCGTCTCCAGGGCGTCCACCATGGCGTCGGTGTAGACGGCGAGCGTGAGATGGCGGGCGACTGCCTCGTCGACGGCTGCGAGCGGCGGCTCGGACAACAGCAGCATCGGCGCGGTGATCCCCGCCTCGCGTAGCTCGACCCCTTCGTCGACCTGGGACACCGCCAGCCACTGCGCGCCCGCTTCGAGGATGGCCCGGGCCACCGGCACGGCCCCGTGGCCGTAGGCGTCCGCCTTCACGCTGGCGCACATCGCCGCAGGGGCCACCAGGTCGATCAACTCCGAGACGTTGTGGCGGACGGCGGCCAGGTCGACCGTCGCCCACGCGGCGCGGGTGCGGGCCTCAACCACGGCCGCCCCCACCGTGGCCGCCCCCGCCGTTCTCGTTACGGGAGTGCGCGCTCCCGTGCGCACTTTCGTAACGAGAACGGGTGAGCCAGGCGCCGACGAGCTCGGGCAGGTCGCCTGCGACCATGCCGGGGACGGAAGCCGCGCCGTGGACATGCGCCGCCGCCGCCGCGGCCCGCCACGCATCCACGCCACGCGCCAGGAACGCCCCGATCATCCCCGACAGCACGTCGCCCGTCCCGGCCGTCGCCAACTGCGGCCCGCCCGTCACCGACACCAGCACTCGTCCGTCGGGCGCGGCCACCACCGTGGTCGGTCCCTTCAGCAGCACCACGGCGCCCGTGGCCGCGGCCAGCGCCCGTGCCTCGCCGATGCGGTCGGCGCCCACGTCGTCGCCCGCCAACCGGGCGAACTCCCCGTCGTGCGGCGTGAGCACGGTCGGCGCCCGGCGCGGCGACAGCACGCCCGCCGCGTCGCCCGCCAGCGCGTTGAGCCCGTCGGCGTCGATCACCAACGGCTTGTCGGCGGCGGCCACCAACGCCCGCACTTCCCGCGTCACGTCGTCACCGCGTCCCAGCCCCGGTCCCACCACCACGGCCCGGCACCGCTCGACCTCGCCCGCCAACGCCGACGCCCACTCCGATGGAGGCCGCGGGACGACCACGGCCTCGTTGCCGGGCGGCACGTCCTCGGGCGCGGCCAGCCGCACGTAGCCAGAGCCCGCCCGCATGGCGGCCCGGGCCAGCAGCAGCGGGGCGCCCATCATCCCGGCGGAACCGGCCACCACCAGCAGCGCGGTCTGCCACTTGTGCGCATCCCGCCCGGGCGCGGGCAACCACGCCGCCACGTCGTCGTCCTCCACCACCCCGATGCGCGCCCCCGACACGTCGAGCCCGATGTCGACGAGCTCGATCACGCCCACCCGGTCGCTGAACAACAGCCCGGGCTTCAGCGCCGCGAACGTCACCGTCATGTCGGCCCGCACCGCACCGGCCGACGCCGAGCCGGTGAGCCCGTCGACCCCCGACGGGATGTCGACGGCCAACACCTCGGCATCGCCGGACTCGGGCGCCTCGTAGTCCCCATGGAAGCCGGTGCCGTACGCCGCGTCGATGACCAGGTCGCACGCGGGCAAGGACGACACGCCCGGGTCGAACACCGCGGTGCGCACACCCCGGTCCGACAGGACCCGAGCCGCCACCCGCCCGTCGGCCCCGTTGTTGCCCTTGCCCGCCACCACTGCCACCCGCCGGCCGTACGACCCGCCCAACCGCCGCAGAGCGGCGCGCGCCACTGCCGCCCCCGCTCGCTCCACCAGCACCTCGGTCGGCACCGGAGCAGCGGCGTCGATGCGCCGCATCTCCTCCGGCGTGACGACAGGGATCACCGGCGCCAGCGGTCGGCCAGCGGCTGGATGGGCTCGAGCAGCAGGTCGACGACGGGCACGTCGGCCAGCCGCGACTCGTCGAAGGCAGGCTCGGTCTCGGTCACCGCGTCGACCAGCGCCGTGAACCGGCCCCGGTAGCCGCTCAGCACCTCGCGGGCCGCCTCGGACGACAGCCGGTCGCGGAAGGCCACGTGCAGCAGCGTGAGTCCGGTGGCCTGGTTGTCCTTCGTCTCGGGCACGATCACCACCGTGCGCCCGTCGTTGCGCCCCCGGGTGACGATGACCTCGCGCTCGGCGGCCGCCTGGTGCTTGGTGCCCCGCAGCGCCGGGTTGCTCGCCGTGCGCGACGGCAGGTTGCGGGCCACGCCGCCCTGGTCGACGACGTGCACGGTGGCCGACCCGTCTCTCGCGTTCCCCTCGATTCGGTACCGGGTGTAGCCGGTCACCTCGCCCACCGCGGGATCGAGCGTCGACAGCACGCGCAGGGCCCGGTAGCTCAACCGGTCACGAGCGGCGCCCGCCACCAGCGCCTGCTGCACGAGGCCACCGGCGAACAGCGCCTCCTCGGAGCGGGAGATCCCGACGGTCACCGTCTTGGCCTGGTGCTTGATGGCGTCGATGGGACGGGTCAGCTCCTCCACCCCACGCGTGAGTGCGTCGGCCAGGTCGTCGAGCAGCGCACCCGGCGTGCCCACCCGTCCGTACTCCAGCTCGTAGGAGTCGAGCGGCACCAGCCCGGTGCTGTAGCGCAAGAGCGACGACACCCGCACGGCGGTGGCCGCTTCGAGGTGCCCGTTGTAGGCGCCCTCCCGCAGCCCGGCGAAGAAGCGGGCGGCGGGCGGCTCGGCCAGCTCGCGCAAGCGGGCCAGCAAGGCGTCGCCCTCCAACCCCGACGACACCAGCGTCTCCACTGCGGCGCGCGCCTCGCGGAACGGCAACGCTTGGGCGTCGATCGACAGCGCTGCCTCGTAGCCGAAGAGGTGGCCGGCCATGGCGGACAACACGAACCCCAACGCCGGGTGCGCGGGCGGCACGGTGATGGTGTGCGAGGCCGCGCTGAAGCGGTCCTGGCCGTCGGTGGCGACGACGACGGGCGCCGCCTTGTGCGCCCGGTAGATCGCCACCTCCTTGGCCACGTCGTCGGCGTTGGGGCCGACGAGGCCGGCGGCGCAGACGAAGATCAGCGGCTCCGAAGACAGGTCGATGTGCTTCTTGTCCTCGGTGACGTCGCAGGCGATCGACTTGTAGCAGAGCTCGGAGAGCTTGATCCGCACCTCTTGGGCAGCGATGCGGTTGGGGCCGTTGCCCACCACCGCCCAGTAGCGACGCGAGGGCGCATGGCCGATGGCGGCAACCGCGATGTCGTCGCGCCGGGCCAGCACCTGCTCCATGGCGTCCGGCAGCGCCCGCAGCCCGGCCAGCAACTCGGAGGCGCGCGCGTCGGTGACGCCGACCTCGACGGCCAGCGCGGCGGCGAGCACGAACCCGGCCGCCACCTGGGCGTAGAACGCCTTGGTCGA
>JAHWLA010000174.1 GCA_019347595.1 Actinomycetota bacterium | reverse complement strand
CGGGCGGGATCCGTGGTGTACGTGTAGGCGGACCGCCGGGAGAAGTCGCACTCGATCGAGCGTTCGGCCACCAAGCGGGCAACCAGCGCCAGCCCCGCCTCATTCGCCTCGCCGTAGGCCCGGGCCACGTCCTCGCCTCGGTGCGACGCCAGCCCGGCGTAGGCGAGCCCGTGCAGGGAGGTGACCTTGGCCGTGGTGTAGGCGGTCACGCCCGAGCACACATCGCCCGCCTCGACGACGGCAACGGTCGCGCCCGCCTCCTTGAGCAGCAGGGCGGTCAGCGTGCCGGTGATCCCGCTGCCCACCACGGCGACGTCGACCTCCACCGTGCCGGACAGCGTCGGATAGTCCGGCCCGTCGGCGGCGGTGGTCGCCACCCACAGGGACGGGTTGGTCTCGCGCAGGGTTCCCACGCGCCCACCTCTACCCCATGAACGACCTCCACACCCGGAGGAACTCGGCGTCGAACGCCTCGTAGTCGGCCCGCAGCCCGTCGCCGGGCCACGACGGTGGCAGCAACTCGGCGGGCAACAACGGGTCGGCGTTGAAGTGGCGGAGGACGTCGGCCGACAGCACGAACCCGGCCGCCAGCCCGGCGTCGGCGGTCCAGCCGGCCAGCCGCGTCCGCAGCACGTCGGCGTCGGCGGCCCAGCCGTCGACGTCCCACAGCGAGCGGGCCAGAGCCACCGGATCGGCGTCGGGCCGCCACGCCCCCCACAGGCATTCGTCGTCGGCGGGCACCGCCAGGTTGTCGGGCCGCAGCCACACCCCCTCGCGCAGCTCGCCCATGCGCTGCCGCGCCAACCGTGATCGCAGGGCGGCCCGGTCGGCGGCGGCCCGGCCCGTCGCCACCACCACGGCCGTCGTCCATCGCCCGCTCCACCGACGCAGCCGTGGCCGCCGCCCCGCCTCCTGGCGAACCTGGCGCTCCAGCAGGTGGCCGGTGAGGCGGTAGGGACCGTCGTCGTCCTGGGTCAGCTCGCCCGCCGCCACCATGCGCGAGAGCGCCACCCGCACCGTCCCCTCGGCGATGCCGAACAGCCCGGCCGAGCGCACCAGTACCCGCACCGGCAGCACGGGAGGCTTGGCCCCGAGCAGGGTGCTGGCGACCACCGACCGGGCCGAGAAGCCGTTACGCGATTGCGACATTCGCACGATTTACGTAACATAGCGGTTGTGGCGACGACCATGCTGCCGCCTCGGGATCGGCTTCCCGACGTGCTGCCGACCGAGCGCCTGACCGCGACCGGCCGTCCCGTCCCGCCCGTACGCGAGGAGCTGCGGCGGATTCCCAATGCCCGCAACGTCGTCACCACGGTCGGCGTGTACGTGCAGTCGTTCGGCGTGATCGCCGCCGCTGTCACCATCGGCCGGTGGTGGGCCTACGTGGCGGCCTTCGTCCTCATGGGCCGGGCGCACGCGCTCTACAACATCCTCGGCCACGAGGCCGCCCACCGCCTGCTGTTCACCCGCAAGCAGGCCAACGACCGGGTGGGCCGGTGGCTGCTCTCGTATCCGTCCTTCACGCCGTTCGACCTCTACCGCCGCTCGCACATGGCGCATCACAAGGACGAGATGGGCCCCGAGGAACCCGACAAGCAGCTCTACGCCGGCTACCCCATCCCGTTCGACTCCTTCCGCCGCAAGCTGACGCGCGACGCCTTGTTCGTGTCCGGCAGCAAGAACCTGAAGGCCTTGGGCCGCGCCCTGCTCAAGCCGAGCAGCCGACGGCTGGCCGGGTCGATCTTCGCCGTCCAGCTCGTCATCCTCGGCGCCTTCGCCGTAACAGGTCGCTGGTGGCTCTACCCGCTGCTGTGGCTGGCCCCGTGGATGAGCGTCTGGAAGGTGCTCAACCGCCTGCGCGCCATCGCCGAGCACGGAGGCATGACGCGGTCGCCCGACCGCCGCCTCACCACCCACCACGTCCGCCAGAACCGGCTCGCCCGCTTCTGGATGGTGCCGTACAACACGGGGTGGCACCTGGCCCACCACGTCGACTCCGGCATCCCGTTCCGCAACCTTCCCAAGCTGCACGAGGAGCTGGTGGCGGCGGGCTGGATCGTGCCCGAGTTGGAGTACCCGAACTACCGGGCGCTGTGGCGGGCCCTCGCCGCCGGCTGACGTCGCGCCCGGCGGTACGATGCGTCGGTGCCCACCCTCGTGGAGCTGGAGCGCGACGCCCTCGCCTGCACCCGCTGCCCGCTGGCCGCGGGGCGGACCAACGTCGTCTTCGGCGTAGGCGACCCCGACGCCGACCTCATGTTCGTAGGCGAGGGGCCGGGGCGCGACGAGGACCTGAAGGCCGAGCCGTTCGTGGGCCGCTCGGGACAGTTCCTCGACCGCGTCATGCTGGAGGAGATGGGCATCAGCCGCGACCGCGGGGTCTACATCGCCAACGTGGTGAAGTGCCGGCCGCCCGGCAACCGCGACCCCGAGCCCCACGAGATCGCCTCGTGCCGGCCCTTCCTCGAGCAGCAGGTGGCCATCATCAAGCCGAAGGTGATCGTCACGCTGGGCAACTTCGCCACCCGCCTCCTGCTCGACACCACCGAGGGGATCTCGAAGCTGCGCGGGCGGGCATACCCCTACGGTGACGCCGTGCTCGTTCCCACCTACCACCCGTCGGCAGCCCTGCGCAGCGGCGGCGCGGGCGAGGTGACGGCGGGGATGCGGGCCGACCTCGTGCGGGCCAAGGAGCACCTGTGCTGAGCGCAGCCACCAAGTCGGCGGACGACACCAGGGAGCTGGCGGCGCAGGTGGCGACGCTGGCCAAGCCGGGCGACCTCATCCTGCTGGCGGGCGACCTCGGGGCGGGCAAGACGGCGTTCGCCCAAGGCTTCGGCCGCGCTCTCGGCGTCGACGAGCCCATCGTCAGTCCCACGTTCACACTGGTGCGCACATATCCCGGGCGCATGCCGATGCTGCACGTCGACGTGTACCGCCTCGACCACCTCCAGGAGGTCGTCGACCTGGGGCTGGCCGAGATGCTGGACGAGGGCGGCGTGGCTCTGATCGAGTGGGGCGACATGGCCGCGCCCTCACTCCCCGCCGACTTTCTCGAGGTCCGCATCGACTACGGCAACGCCGACGACGAGCGCCGTTTCGACTTCCGCATCGTGGGGCCGTCGTGGGCGCCGCGGCACCGGGCGCTCCAAACTGCGGTGTCGCGCTGGAGCGCGGCGTGATCATCCTCGGCATCGAGACGGCCACCAACCAGGTGGGGTGTGCGCTGGGCGGCTACGAGGGCGTGCTGGCCTCGTTCCACGCCTCCCGCGGCAGGCGGCACGCCGAGACGCTGGCGCCCGCCATCGAGTTCGTGTGCAAGCACGCCCGCATCGAGATGAAGGAGATCAGCGCCGTCGCCGTCGACATCGGCCCCGGCCTGTTCACCGGGATGCGCGTCGGCGTCGCCACCGCCAAGGCCATGGCGCAGGCGCTGCGCGTCCCCATGATCGGGCTGTCCAGCCTCGACCTGCTGGCGTTCCCCGTGCGCCACAGCGACCGGCTGATCGCGCCGGTGATCGATGCCCGCAAAGGCGAGGTGTTCACCGCGCTCTACCGCCAGGTGCCGGGAGGCGTCCAGCGGCTTACCCAGTACCGCATCTGCACACCTCGCGAGCTGGCGTCGGAGCTGATCGCCCGCGACGAGGACTGCCTGGTCGTTGGCGACGGTGGGCTGCGCTACCGCGACGTGCTGGCGAACGCAGGCGGCGTCGAGGTCGGGGAGGTGGGCTTCGCCTACCCGTCGGCCAGCGCCCTGGTGGAGCTGGCCCATCCACGGGCCATCCGCGAGGAGTTCGTGCAGCCGTGGGAGCTCGAGCTGCTGTACCTGCGCAAGTCCGACGCCGAGATCAACTGGGACCGGCAGGAGAGCGTCTGACCGTGGCCGCCCGCATCCCCCACGAGCGCCTGGCGCCGGTCGGCGACGTGCACGTGGTGCTCGTGCCCATGCGGCGACGCCACCTGCGCTCGGTGCTGCGGATCGAGGCGCAGGTGTACCCGCGGCCGTGGTCGCTGAGCCTGTTCGTGAGCGAGCTGGCGCTGCGGGCGACGAGGGCGTATTACGTGGCGAGGGTCGACGGGCTGGTGGTGGGCTACTGCGGGCTGATGCTGGCGGGCGAGGACGCCCACGTGACCACGTTGGCGGTCGATCCCGGGTGGCATCGGCGGGGGATTGCCACCCGGCTGCTGGCCAACGCCGTGCGGGTGGCCGTGGCCCGGGGCGCCCGCAACCTCACGCTCGAGGTGCGGGTGACCAACGACCCCGCCCAGGCGCTGTACCGGCGCTTCGGGTTCCATCCGGCGGGCGTGCGCAAGGGGTACTACGTGGAGACCAATGAGGATGCGCTGGTGATGTGGGCCGAGAACATCGACACCGAGGGCTACGCGGCACGGGTGGCCCGGCTGGAGGACGAGGTGCGCGGCACCGTGTCCGTGGAGGACCTGTGACGCCCCCGACCGCCCCGACCAAGCTGGTTCCGGTGTGCGAAGTGGTCGCCCCGGCGACCACTTCGCATCCCAATTCGGGGGGTGGGGGGCGGTGAGGGCGATGGCGGCCGAGGTGCCGTCGCCGTTCCGCATCCTGGCGCTGGAGACGTCGTGCGACGAGACGGCCGCGGCGGTGGTGGCGGACGGCCACGACGTGCTCTCGTCGGTTGTCAGCTCCCAGGTCGACCTGCACGCCCGCTTCGGCGGGGTGGTGCCCGAGCTGGCATCGCGGGCGCATGTCGACCTGCTGACACCGGTGATCGCCCAGGCACTGGTGGAAGCGGGGCTCGACGGCTACGGCATCCACGCCGTGGCCGCCACCATCGGCCCCGGCCTCATCGGCTCGCTGCTCGTCGGCGTCAGCGCCGCCAAGGCCCTGTCGCTGGTGTGGGGCGTCCCGTTCATCGGCGTCAACCACCTGGAGGGCCACCTGTACGCCTCGTTCATCGAGGAGCCCGACCTGGAGCCGCCGCTGGTCGTCCTTCTCGTCTCGGGCGCCCACACCATGCTGATCGCCATGGAGGGACCGGGGCAGTACCGCCTGCTCGGCTCCACCATCGACGACGCCGCGGGCGAGGCCTACGACAAGGTCGCCCGCTTCCTCGGCCTCGGCTATCCCGGCGGGCCGGTCATCGACCGCCTGGCCATGGACGGCGACCCGCACGCCATCGCCTTCCCCCGGGCGATGAAGGACGAGGGCTACGACTTCTCGTTCAGCGGCGTCAAGACGTCGGTCATCACCTACGTGCGCAAGCAACCCGACGTGTCGATCGCCGACGTGGCCGCGTCGTTCCAGGAGGCGGTCGTCGACGTACTCGTCACCAAGACGAGGCGGGCGGCCACAGAGATCGGCGCCAACGGGATCTGCCTCGGCGGCGGCGTGGCGGCCAACTCGTCGTTGCGGGAGCGGCTGCTCGACGCGTGCATCGCCGACGGGCTGCGGGGTTTCCTGCCCAGCCGGGCCATGTGCACCGACAACGCGGCGATGATCGGGGCGGCGGCGTGGTGGCGGTACCAGTCGGACGGCCCCACGCCGCTCGACGTGGGCGCCGACCCCGGCCTCCACCTCCCCCTCGTCGGCTGAACGGGCTTAGGGGGGTGGGGCGGAGAGCTCGAACCACACCCGCTTGCCCTCCACCGTCCGCGACACGCCCCACGCCGAGGCCAACTGCTCGACGAGGAACAGGCCGCGCCCGCTCTCGTCGTCGACCGTCGACTCCCGCGGCTGGGGCAGCGCCCGCGAGCCGTCGCCCACCTCCACCCGCACGCGGAAACCGTCGTAGCGGACGACCACGGTGAAGTCGGATTCGGCGTGCCGCACGGCGTTGGAGCACACCTCGCTCGTGAGCAGCTCGGCGTCGCCCCCGGTGAGCTCCGACATCCGCCAACTGTGCAGCACGCTGGTGACGAACCGACGGGCGGCGCCCGCGCTGCGCACGTCGTCCGGCAGCTTTAGGCGCGCCTCGCGGGGCGGCAGGACCCGACGCGACCGGAGGTCCATGGCGACATCGCCCACCGGGTAGCCGGGCAGCGGCACCGACTCGGCCGGCATCCCCATAGCGTCGCCCAGCCGGGCCAGCGGGTCGACGGTGGCGTCGGGCGGGACGCGCACCACGAGGATGGCGACGTCGTCGTG
>JAHWLA010000173.1 GCA_019347595.1 Actinomycetota bacterium | reverse complement strand
CACCGCAGTGCTCGGTTCACGCCAGATGCCGGGCGCCGAGTGGTTCCCGGGCGCGCGGCTCAACTACGCGGAGCACGCGCTGCGCCATGCCACAGCCGAGCGTCCGGCCATCGTGTTTGCCGGCGAGACAGCCGGTCCGGCGGAGGTGTCGTGGGCCGAGCTGTGCCGCCGAGTGGGCGCCATGACCGAGCACCTGCGCGGCCTCGGGGTGAAGAAAGGTGACGCCGTCGTCGGCTACGTCACCAACTCCCCGGAGGCCGTCGTCGCCTTCCTGGCCGCCGCCTCGCTCGGCGCAGTGTGGTCGTCGTGCGCACCCGATCTCGCCCCCGACAGCGTCGTCGACCGCCTGGGCCAGTTGCAGCCCGTCGTGCTCTTCGCCGTGGACGGCGTCCGCTACGCGGGCAAGGAGCACGACCGCAGCGACGTGGTCGCGCAGCTCCGGCAGGCCATGCCGAGCGTCCGCCACACGGTGTGGATCTCCAACCTGCGCGGCGGTGAGCGCCCGCCTGCGGGCGTCGATGCCCTCGCCTACGAGGACCTCCTCGTGGGCGACGCCGAGCCGACGTTCGAGCAGGTGCCGTTCGACCACCCCCTCTGGGCCCTCTACACGTCGGGCACCACGGGCATCCCCAAGGGAATCGTGCACGGGCACGGCGGCACAGTTCTCGAACAGCTCAAGGCCGCTGCCTTCCACCAGGAGATCCGGCCGGAGTCGCGCCTGTTCTGGTACACGACCACGGGCTGGACGATGTGGAACATCGTCGTCAGCGGCCTGCTCCTCGGGGCCACCATCACGCTGTACGACGGCAGCCCGCTCTATCCCGATCCCGGGGCGCTGTGGCGGCTGGCCGACGAAGCGAAGCTCGACATGATGGGCGCCAGCCCGGCCTACCTCCAGGCGAGCGAGAAGGCCGGCCTGGTGCCGTCGCGCCACTTCGACCTCTCGGCCCTGGAGTCGCTGGGCATGGTCGGCGCGCCGCTGCCGCTGTCCGGCTACCGCTGGGTCTACGACAACGTCGGCGAGGACGTGTTCCTGGCGGTCGGCAGCGGCGGGACCGACGTGTGCTCGGGGCTGGTGTGCGCCAATGTGCTGCTGCCTGTGCGGGCGGGCGAGATCCAGGCGCCCGCCCTCGGTGTGCGCGCCGAAGCGTGGGACGCAGCGGGCACACCGGTCGTCGGGGAGGTGGGGGAGCTCGTCGTCACCCAGCCGATGCCGTCGATGCCCCTCCACTTCTGGAACGACCCCGACGGCCGCCGCTACCACGACGCCTACTTCGACGTGTACCCCGGCGTCTGGCGGCAAGGCGACTGGATGACGGTGCACGCCTCGGGCGGCGTCACCATCCACGGCCGGTCCGACGCCACCCTGAACCGCGACGGCGTCCGGATGGGGACGGCGGAGATCTACCAGACCGTCGAAGCGCTGCCGGAGGTGGCCGAAGCGCTGGTCGTCGGGGCCGAGCGGCCCGACGGGGCCTACTTCATGCCCCTCTTCGTGGCGCTGTCCGCAGGGGCGGAGCTCGACGACCGGTTGCGCGGCGCCATCGAGGCCGCCATCCGCACCCATGTGTCGCCCCGCCACGTCCCCGACGAGATCGTGGCGGTGCCCGGCATCCCGCACACCCTGACCGGCAAGAAGCTCGAGGTGCCGCTCAAGCAGCTCTTCCTCGGCAGGCCGATCGAGCAGGCCGTCAACCTCGGCGCCGTCGACCGGCCCGACCTGGTGCGCCACCTCGCCGACCTCGCCACCGCCTACATCACGAACGGGAGCATCCGTTGACCGTCTTCGGCATCCATACCAACGCCCAGAACAAGTCGCTGACCGACCTGATCGAGGTGTGGAAGCACGCCGACGCCCTGGGCTACGAGTGGATCTCCATCTCCGACCACTTCCCGGGCGCCATCGGACCGGTGAGCAACGAGGCCGTCGTGACGCACACGGCGCTGGCCGCCTCCACCACCCGGGCGCGCTGCGGCGTGCTCGTCTACTCCATCGGCTTCCGCCACCCGGCCGTCCTCGCCACGGCCGCCACCACCATCGACCACCTCTCCGGCGGCCGCGCCGCCATCGGCCTCGGGTCGGGGGCGATCCCCAAGGACTACGAGCTCTACGGCTTCCCCTTCCCGTCGACGGCCGAGCGCCTCGACATGCTGGAGGAGGGCGTCGCCTGCGTGGCCAGCCTCCTGCACGACGACCGCACCGAGTTCCACGGCAAGCACTTCCGCATCGAGGTCGACAACACGCACAAGCCGCTGCAGGAGCGGCTGCCCGTGTGGGTCGGGACCCTGGGTGAGAAGCGCGGGCTGCGCATCGTCGCCCAATACGCCGACGGCTGGAACGCGGGCTTTCCGTCCCCGGAGGTGTTCGCCCACAAGCGGATGGTGCTGCTCGGCCACTGCGAGGCTGTCGGCCGCGACCCGTCGACGATCGCCGGCTCGGTCAACCTCGTCCTCATGCACGACGTCGATCCGGAGAAGGTCTCCGAGGCCCAGCGCGAGCAGGTGCTGGTCGGCTCGACCGAGCAGATCGTCGACCGCATCGGGCGCTACACCGACGCGGGCGCCGACCAGGTGAACTTCTTCCTTCCCTACCCGTGGCCGATGGACGGGCTGGTCGCGCTGGCCGACGCCCTCGGCGTCTCGTCTTCCTAGGAGCGCGCAATGCAGATCATCGACGCCCAGATCCACCCGGTGGCTCCGGCCATGCCGTGGAGCGAGTCGTTCACGCCCGAGCAGGCCGCCGAGGCCGGCACACAGTTGGCGCTGGCCGCCATGAACGCCGTCGGCGTCGACGCCGCCCTCGTGAACTGGACGTTCGCCGACGTGCAGTCGTACGTCACGCGGGTGCCCGACCGCTTCGGCGGGGTGCCCTTCGCCGGGCCTCTGGTCCCCATGGAGGGGACGGCCGACGAGTTCGTCGCCGACGTGGCCCGCACGCCCGGCATGGTCGGGGTGCGCACGGCACTGGCGCACCCCATCGACCGTGGCCGCATCGAGCACTTCCGCTCCGGCGGGTTCACGCCGTTCTTCGAGGCGGCCGCACGCCACGACGTGCCGGTGTTCGTGCTCGCCCACGGCCACCTGCCCGAGCTGCACGAGACCCTCGCCACGTACGACTCCGTGCGGTTCGTCATCGACCACGTCGGCCTCTACTCGCCGCCGGCCAACCCGTTGACGCCCGCCCTGTTCGACGACGTGCCCCACGTCCTGGCCTTGGCCGAGTTCCCCAACGTGGCCGTGAAGTTCACCGGCGTGCCGTCGTTGTCGGCGGAGCCCTACCCCTTCGCCGACGTGTGGCCGTTCGCCCACAAGCTCCTCGACGCCTTCGGCGTGGACCGGCTCATGTGGGGCAGCGACTTCACCCGTTGCGCCCCGCTGCACACCTATCGCGAGGCCGTCGACTTCCTGCGACTGACGAACGAGGTGTCCGAGTCGGACAAGGAGGCGCTGTTCTCGGCGACGTTGCGCCGCTGGGTGGGCTGGCCCGCCTGATGGGGAAGGTGGCGCGCTTCCTCAAGCGCCCGTCGGGCATGACGGTGGACGAGCTGCGGGACATGTGGTCGCGGGCGCCGGGCCTCGTGTCCTGGGCGACGGACGAGTCCTACGGCAAGCGGCAGCCGTTGTTCGACGGCGTGCAGGAGGTGTCGTCGGACGACGACGGCGGCGACGTGCCGCCCGGCGTGGCGCTCACCGTCGCCGTCCGGGACGAGGTGGTGGTGAAGGACGGCCCCGTCCCGGTCGACGCCCTTCGCTTCATCGGGTTCGCCACCATCCCGCCGCAGTGGGAGCGCGAGGCGTACCACGCGCACTGGAGCGGCGTGCACGGCCCGCTGGCGGCCAGGAACCCCCACCTGCTGCGATACGTGCAGAACCACACGGGCGACGACGTGGCGCTGGGCGACGGCAGGCGCATCGCGGGCTACGCCACAGCGTGGTTCGCCGGCACCGACGGGCTGCGGGCCTCGGCGGCGTCGGTCGAATACGCAGCCGTGGTCGAGGACGAGCGCACTTTCATCGAAGGGACGCCGGCCTTCTTCGTCGTCCGCTGAAGCGGCTGCCGCCGCCGACCGGGGCTGCACCACGTCGCGAGCGGAGGTGGTAGCGACAGCACCGTCGTCGCCGAGTCCCCTGCTCGCTACGGTCGACCCATGAAGTTCGGCGTGCACATCAAGCAGTCCGGCCCGGGGTCGTCGGCGGCCGGGATCTTCGACGTCGCCGCGGCCGCCGAGGAGCTCGGCTACCACGCCCTCTGGCTGTTCGACCATCTCATCGGCCCCACCGAGGTCACAACGACCTACCCCGGCGCCGCCGACGGCGTCTACGACTTCGACCCCGAGTTCAACTACTACGAGGCCGTCGCTGTGCTCGCGGCACTGGCCGCCCGTACCGAGCGGGTGACGCTCGGCACCCGCGTGCTCGTGTCGATCCTGCGCCCGCCCGTCCTGCTGGCCAAGCAGCTCGCCACCATCGACGACATCGCCGGCGGCCGGGTGGTGCTCGGTGTCGGCACCGGGTGGATGCAGGAGGAGTTCGACGCCGTCGGCGTGCCCATGGAGCGCCGCCTCCGGCGGCTCGACGAGCACGTCGCTCTCATGCGCGGCGCCTGGCAGGGGGTGTCGTCGTTCGACGGCGAGTTCTACCGCCACGTCGAGGCGGGCTTCTACCCCCGCCCGCCCCAGCCGGGGAACCGGATCCCCATCCTGCTCGGCGGCTTCCGCGACGCGGCCCTGCGTCGGGTGGCGGCCTACGGCGACGGGTGGGCGGTGTTCTCGCCGCCGACGGCGCCGGGCGCCAAGGCCCACGACCTGCCCGATGCCGCCGTGCTCCAGGAGCGACTCGACACGTTGCGCCGCTTCTGCGACGAGGCGGGCCGCAACTTCGACGAGCTCCACATCGTGGAGGGGGCGACGTTCTCGACGCCGATGGCGCAACTGGAGGCCCACGCCGCGCTGGGCGTGACGGCGTGCGACCTCGTCAGCTTCGCGCCCGCTCCCACAGTGGTGGAGCGCGCCGCCAAGTGGGCCGCCGAGGTGGGGACAGAGCTGTAGGCCTGGCGCCCGAACGGGCGACGCGGCTATTTGACGGGCCAGGGCCGGCGGCCCCGGCGGAAGGCCGTCGGCGACGCGCCGTCGGGGTCCACGCCGAAGTGCATGGTGGCGTTGAAGTCCCTCGACGAGACCGGCGGTCCTTCGCTCATCGGCCGGTCCGTGTAGTGGAGGCCGTCGAGGATGAGTGCCACCAGCCGCCGCGTCAGCGTCTTCAACGGCTTGGCACCCTCACCGGAGAACTGGTGGCCCGACGCCACCTGCGACATGGCGAACAGGGCGAAGCGGAGGTCGGCGCTGTTCACGTCGCGCCGCAGCGCGCCCTCCTTCTTGGCCCGCTCGGTCAGGTCCTCGAGCACCCGGTGGACGGCATCGAGGTGCTCCCCGAGCTCGGCCGTGCCGGGGATACGGCCCGCCACGAACTGCGGAAGCACGCGGTTCTCGAGCTGCACGACGGTGACCCACTGGAAGAAGCGGACCAACCCGTCCCAGGCCGAGGGGGCCTGGGCGGCTTCCTCGACAAGCTGGCGCACTCGAGCCACCTCGTCGAGGAGGACGGAGTTGATGAGGTCTTCCTTGGTGGGGAAGTTGCGGTACAGCGTCGCCACGCCGACGTCGGCGGCCTTGGCGATGTCGGTCATCTGCGCGTCGACGCCCACCTCGGCGAAGACCTTGCAGGCGGCCTGGATGACCCGGTCGCGGTTCTGGAGGGCGTCGAGACGCGTCGCTCGTGTGCGCCGTGGGTGGAGCGCTTCTTGCGCCATCAGTGCCTGCCCTGTTCGTCGGATCGGACCAAATATTCGATAACGCTAGTCATCCGACGAATCCCCCTCACAGTTCGCACCCGGCACACGGTCGCACACCGGCGCGCCGGATTCAACGATTGGGCAGCGTGACCACGTTTCCAGGGGTTCGCCCGTCGAGCACCTCGACGACCGCGCGCGTGGCCAGGCGGGCCATGGCCGTGCGCGTGGCGATGCTCGCGCTCCCGATGTGGGGAAGGACCACCGCACGCGGCGCCGACAGCAACCGTGGGTGCACCTCGGGCTCCCGCTCGAAGACGTCGAGCCCGGCCGCGAAGAGACGGCCCTCGTGCAGGGCGTCGGCGAGCGCCTCCTCGTCGAC
>JAHWLA010000013.1 GCA_019347595.1 Actinomycetota bacterium | reverse complement strand
CCTCCGCCACCGCACCCAGCCGCAGGTAGTCCGGCCGGAAATCGTGGCCCCACGAGCTCACGCAATGGGCTTCGTCGATGACGAGCAGCGATGGCCGCCGGGCCGCCAGCCGCTCGACCGTGCCCTCCACGGCGAACTGCTCGGGGGCGAGGAACAGGAATTCGGCGTCGCGGCCGACTCGCTCGAAGGCGTCCTCGCGGCGTCCCGTCGAGACCTTGGAGTTCGCCTGCACGGCACCGCCCGCCCCGTCGTCCTCGATGGACTGCACCTGGTCCTGCTGCAACGAGATGAGCGGCGAGACCACGATCGTCGGCCCGGGGACGAGCAGGCCCGCCACCTGGTAGATCGCCGACTTCCCCGCGCCCGTGGGCATGACGGCCAGAACGTCGCGGCCCGCCACCACCGCCTCGATAGCCTCCTGCTGGCCCGGACGGAGGCGCCGCAGCCCGAACGCCTCCTCGGCGATGTCGTCGATGGCAGTCACGAGCAGGTGGTTGCCCGCCCTCGTGTTGCCGCAAACGGTGCCGCGGTTGGTTACGGTCGTTCCATGCGCCTGACCGTCGACGCCGCCCGCCGGCTCGTCGCGGAGCAGTGCTTCGCGTCGACCGGGTGCCGTCACGTCGGCATCGAGTACGAGCTCTTGGTCTACGAGACGGGCAACGCCGAGACCTACGTCGATCCGGCACGGGTCCAGGCCGTCGTTCCCGCCGCACTTCCCGGCGGCAGCCGCCTCACCTTCGAGCCGGGCGGGCAGCTCGAACTCAGCGGGCCGGCATGCGCCGACGTGGCGTCGGCCGTCACGCGCATGGCGGCCGACGTGGGCGTCGTGCGCGCCACGGCGGCGGCGGCAGGGCTCGACACCGTCGGCATGGGGATCGATTCGTTGCGGCCCCCGCGCCGCCTCGTGCGCTCCCCGCGCTACGACGCCATGGAGCGCTTCTTCGACGACGACGGCAGCGCAGGCCGCACGATGATGTGCAGCACGGCGTCCCTCCAGGTCAACGTCGACCTCGGCGACGAGGCGGTGCCTCGTTGGCGCTTGGTGCACGCCATCGGGCCGGTACTGGCCGCCGCCTTCGCCAACTCCCCGGCCGCAGGCATGCGGTCGGCCCGACTGGCCAACTGGTGGGCGATCGACCCCACCCGCACCGCTCCGGCCGACGCGGGCGATTGGGCCGACTACGTACTCGACGCCGCCGTCATGCTCGTGCGCGACGACGCCGGGTACGCGCCGCAGCTCTCGCGCTTCTCGTTCCGCCGGTGGATCGAGGAGGGCCACGAAGGCCACCGGCCCGACGAAGACGATCTCGCCTACCACCTCACCACGCTGTTCCCGCCGGTACGGCCGCGGCGCTGGCTGGAGTTGCGCATGCTCGACTCGCTCCCCGACCCGTGGTGGCGCGTGGCCGTGGCCGTGACCGTTGCCCTCGTCGACGATCCTGCGGCGGCAACCGCGGTGGGGCCGGCCACGACGGCAACGAGGGGCATGTGGGCCGAGGCCGCTCGCCACGGCTTGGCGCACCCGGCGTTGCAGCGAGCCGCCCGCGACTGCTTTGCCGCGGCCCTCGACGCCTTCCCTCGTCTGGGGGTCGACACGGTGACCGCCGACGCCGCCCACGCCTACGTCGAGCGCTACGTCGCCCGCGGGCGGTGCCCGGCCGACGACGTCGAGGCACTCGTACCGTGAGCGACCCGCGCGGGCGCATCGCCCGTGGGCTGGCGGATGCCCGCACGCGGTCGCTCGCTCTGGTCGATCCGGTGGACGACGAAGCGCTGGTCCGCCAGCACTCGCCCCTGATGTCGCCGCTGGTATGGGACCTGGCCCACGTCGGCAACTACGAGGACCAGTGGCTCTTGGGCGGCGTGGGCGCACCCCGTGTCGGCGCCCGTTCCGACGACCTCTACGACGCCTTCCGCCATCCCCGCGGCGACCGGCCGTCGTTGCCGATGCTCGGTCCTGCCGCCGCACGTCGCTACCTCGCCGAAGTACGCAGCCGCGTCCTCGACGTCCTCGACCACGCCGGCGACCGCCTCGGCGACGGGTTGCTGTACGGCATGGTGATCCAGCACGAGCACCAGCACGACGAGACCATGCTCGCCACCTTGCAGCTCATGGAGACGGGGTACTGCCCCGTCGCTCCCCGCTCCCCCTCGGGGGCCACCCCGGCGGGCGAGGTGCTCGTCGAGGGCGGGCCGTTCGTCATGGGCACGTCTACCGACCCGTGGGCGTACGACAACGAGCGCCCGGCGCATGTGGTCGACGTGCCCGCCTTCTTCATCGACACCACGCCGGTCACCAACGCGGCCTACGCCGAGTTCGTGGACGACGGCGGCTACGACGACCCCCGATGGTGGACGCCCGACGGCTGGAAATGGCGGCAGTCCGAGGGGTTGGTGGCGCCGCAGTTCTGGCAGCGCGACGGCGAGGGCTGGGGGCGGCTCCGCTTCGGCTTTACAGAGCCGCTGCCCGCCGACCAGCCCGTCCAGCACGTCTGCTGGTACGAGGGCGACGCCTACGCCCGCTACCGCGGCAAGCGCCTGCCCACCGAGGCCGAGTGGGAGAAGGCGGCCTCGTGGGACGCCGCTGCGGGCGCCAAGCGCCGATACCCGTGGGGCGACTCGCCACCCACTGTGACCCACGCCAACCTCGGCGGCCGCCACTTCGAGCCCGCGGGCGCCGGTGCGTATCCGAGCGGGGCGAGTCCGTCTGGCTGTCTCGCCATGGTGGGTGACGTGTGGGAGTGGACGGCCTCCGACTTCGTCCCCTACCCGGGCTTCCGCGCCTTCCCGTACCGCGAGTACTCGGAGGTGTTCTTCGGCTCGGAGTACAAGGTGCTGCGAGGCGGGTCGTGGGCCACCGATGCCGTTGCCGTGCGGACCACGTTCCGCAACTGGGACTACCCCGTCCGCCGCCAGATCTTCGCCGGCTTCCGCTGCGCCCGGGACGGCTGACGTGTGCCGCCACCTGGCCTACCTCGGCCCGCCCGTGACGCTGCACTCCCTGGTGCTGGCACCGCCCCGCTCGCTGCTCCGCCAGTCGTGGGAGGCGCGCCACCAAGGCACGACGTGCCTCAACGCCGACGGCTTCGGGGTCGGCTGGTACGACCGTTCCCTCCGCGACGAGCCCGCCCGCTACCGCACCGCCCGGCCGATGTGGGCGGACCGGTCGTTCCCCTCCATCGCCGGGTTGATCGCGTCCGGCGCCGTGGTCGCCGCCGTCCGGGCGGCGAGCCCCGGGCTTCCCGTGGAGGACAGCGGCAACGCCCCGTTCACCTACGGCCCGTGGCTGTTCTCGCACAACGGCACCGTCGAACGCTTTCTCGAGGGCGTCGGCGTGGCGCTGCGCCGGGAGGTGTCCGACGCCCACCTCGGCGTCATCGAGGGAGCGACCGACTCCGAGGTCCTCTTCGCCATGGTGCTCGACCGGCTCGCCGACGGGGCCTCGCCGGGCGACGCCCTCGACGACGTGGTGACGACCGTGTGCGCGCACACCACCGCACGGCTCAACCTCCTGCTGTCGGACGGCGTGCGAGTGGCGGCCACCACGTTCGGGAACTCCCTGTTCGTGCGGCAAAGCCAGGACTCCCTGCTGATCGTCTCCGAGCCCCACGACGACAGCGACGACGGCTGGGAGCGCATCGACGACAACCGCGTGGTGGAGGCAACCGTCGGCGGGCTGTCGGTACGCGAGCGGACCGCATGACAGTCGACGTCCACCTCGGCCCCGACGACGTCGCGTCCGCGTTGCGGGCCGATGCCCGGCGGGGGCTCACGAGCACCCCCAAGTGGCTGCCGCCCAAGTGGTTCTACGACGAACGGGGCTCGCAGCTCTTCGACGAAATCACCCGTCTGGCCGAGTACTACCCGACCCGACGCGAGCGCGAGATCCTCGAGGTGCGAGCCGGCGACATCGCCGCCGCGCTGCCCGCCGACACCCTGGTGGAATTGGGATCGGGGACGTCGACCAAGACGCGCCTGCTCCTCGACGCCTTGCCGGTACGACGGTTCGTGCCGTTCGACGTGAGCGAGGCGACGTTGCGATCGGCGGGCGAGGCCATCGAGCGCCACTACCCCGGGGTGGCGGTGCACGGCGTGGTAGGCGACTTCGAGCGCCATCTTTCCTTGCTGCCGCAGGGCGGCCGCCGCCTGGTGGCGTTCCTGGGCGGGACCATCGGCAACCTGTTTCCCGGCGAGCGGGGCAAGTTCCTGGCCGAGGTGGCGGGCGGGATGGACGCGGGCGACGGCCTGCTGCTCGGCACCGACCTGGTGAAGGACCGGCCGCGTCTGGTCGCGGCGTACGACGACGCCGCCGGGGTGACCGCGGAGTTCAACCGCAACGTGCTGCTGGTGCTGAACCGCGAGCTCGACGCCGACTTCGTGCCCGCCCGCTTCGACCACGTGGCGGTGTGGGACGACGACGAGCAGTGGATGGAAATGCGGCTGCGGTCGACGAGTGCGCAGTCGGTACGCGTGGCAGCACTCGGTCTCGACGTGCGGTTCGACCAGGGCGAGGAGATGCGGACGGAGGTCAGCGCCAAGTTCACCCGGCCTCGCGTCGAGAGCGAGCTGGCGGCCGCGGGCTTCGAGCTGCGGCACTGGTGGACCGACGCGGCAGGCGACTTCGCCCTGTCGCTCTCGTTTCTTTCGTGAACGAGCTCGTCCACCTCGAATGCGCGTCGGCGGCCCGCCTGTCGACGGCGACGCTGGCCGCCACCGTGGCCCACATGGAGCGGGAAGCGGCGGTCGGGCCCGGCATCGCCTACGCCGAAGCCGATGGAGTGCTGGCGAGGCTGCGTGCCGACCTGGCGGCGCTGTTCGGCATGCGGCCGGACCAGGTGGCACTCGCGGAACGGGCAACTCGCGCCCTGGCCGACGTCTTCGCCGCCTGGCCGCTCCGCCCGCGGGCGCGGGTCGGTGTCGTGCGGGCCGAGTACGGCAGCACCCGGATGCTCCTGGAGGCGGCCGCCGCGAGGGGCGAGGTTGAGGTGGTGGAGCTGCCCGTCGACGGCGAGCAGCGCATCGTCCCCGAGTCCGTCGCCGGCGTCGACCTGGTGATCCTGTCGCACGTCATGAGCCAGCGGGGCGTGGTGCAGCCGGTGCGGGAGGTGGCCGCGGTCGGCCCACCGGTCGTCGTGGACGTGGCCCAGTCGGCCGGGCACATCGACGTCGGCGGCCTCGGCGCGGCGGCGCTCGTGGGCACCTCGCGCAAGTGGCTACGGGGGCCGCGGGGCGTCGGCTACGTGGCGGTGAGCGACGAGTGGGCCGAGCGGTTGACACCCCGGGCGCCCGACCTCGACACCGCGGCGTGGGACGACGACCGGCCCCGGTTCGCCCCCGGCGCCGCCCGCTTCCACCAGTGGGAGGGCACCATCGCAGGCCGGGTCGGGCTGGCCCATGCCTTGCGGGAGCTGCACGAGACGGGGCCTGCGGTCGTGGCGCGGCATGCTGCGGCGCTGGGGGTGGCGGCGCGGCGGCGACTGGTTGACGCCGGTTGGTGGGTCGGCGAGCCGGTGGACGAGCCCACCGGCATGGTGACGTTCGGGCACGTCCACCACCAGTCGGCCGAGGTTCACGCCCGCTTGCGCGAGGGAGGCGTCGCCGTCACCTTGGTCCCCGTCGGGCGGGCGCTCGACGTGGAGGCGCCCGTCCTGCGGGCCGCCTTCCACACGTACACCACCGACGCCGACCTCGACCGCCTGCTCACCGCACTCCCGAGAACGTAGGTCACCGATGGAGTGCGGACGGCACTGGACATCGGATCAGAGGGCGTTCGACGCTCCTCGAGGCAGGACAACGACCAGTCGGCGGCGCGGAGCAATCACGAAGGCACCGCCCGCCTGTGTCACCGGCCGGACGGCCAGTGCTCGACTGTGAGCTCCGGCATCGGGAAGTCGTCGACGTTCGCAGTGGCCAGGCCCGCCCCGATACCGACCGTCGCGGCGGCAATGAGACAGTCGGCTTGATGCAGCGTCACGCCCCGCTCGGCGAACTGGCGGCGCCACGTGCCCGCCCGCGTCCCGTCCGGGACACCAAGGGGGGCGACACGAAGACCGCTGAACAGCCGGCGAACGATGCGATGTTCCGACGGGCGCAGGCCGCGCCAGATCTCCTCGACAGAGATCGCACACACCCACGGCTCAGTGCCTGCGCGCCGCAGGGCTGCGACTCTCGCCGCCGCAGGTCGACCTCGGAGGGCGTCGATGAGGACAGTCGAGTCGAGCAGGAGCCGGCTCACGGCTCGCGTCAGCCCGCGCGGCGAGCGTCGCCGTGGCGCTGTTCTCGAACCCACTTCGCCGGGTCGTCATCCCATTCGTGCCCGCTGTCGGCGATGGCGCCGAGGGCCGCCTCGATGTCGTCCCATCGCCGTTCGTCCTCAAGCCCGCGCCGAATGAGCTCTGCGATGAACGCGCTTCGCCGCCGAGGCCCGACCCGCCGGTCGAGGTCGGCCACGAGGTCGTCATCCAACGCAATGTGCAGACGCATGTGCTCAGCTTAGCCCACAGCGACGGCGCCTCGGCTGGGGCGCGGGCCTTTCTTGCCTATGCCGTCCGTCGTCCCATTCGGTGGCTTGCGGACGCGGGACGTCGGGTGCGTCAGTCGTACTCCGACCAGTCCTCGGGGTTGTCCTCGACGAAGTGGGCGACCACCGAGGTGTCCACCCCGTCGACCAGCACCAGCCCCCGCTTGGTGGGCGGCTCGTCGGCCGAGTACAGCAGGATGCGCCACGTGGGCCGGCTGCGCAGCCCGCGCCAGCTCAACTGCGCCGAGGCGTGCCCGACCGCGAACCCCACGGTGCGGGCGGCCGCCGCCAACGCGTCGGTCTCCCGGGCCGCCAACCGCCATCCGGCGGCGATGTTGTAGAGCCCGACGAGCGCCAGCCCCACCGCGGCCAGCAGGAAGCCGTCGTTGACGAGCACGCCGCCGTCGCCGTAGGCCAACCACACGGCCAGGCAGCCCGCGGCGACGACGAGGTACATCACCCCGGGGATGCGGCGGCGGCTGTTATCGGGGAACTGGTACGGCCCCACGTACCCCGTGACGTCGAGGTCGGTGGGCAGCTCGTCGCGGTACTCGTCGGGCTGGTCGGGGCTGTCGGGGGCCATCGGCGCCGACGCTAGGTGGCGTCCCACGCGGCCCGCACCTTCGCCAACGTCGTCGGCAGCGCCTCGGGCAGGACGCGGGTTTCGGCGACCGTCGTCATGAAGTTGGTGTCGCCGTCCCACCGCGGCATGACGTGCACGTGGAAGTGGCCGGGCACACCGGCCCCCGCCGACCGCCCGAGGTTGGCCCCCATGTTGAGGCCGTCGGGCCGGTAGGCCCGCCGCAGCGCGGCCACCGAGCGGGTGACCGACGCCCACAGCGCCGAGCCGTCGTCGGCCGACAGGTCCTCGGGCTCGGCCACATGCGCCAGCGGCATGACGAGCAGGTGCCCCGACGTGTACGGGAAGGCGTTGAGCACCACGGCCGTGCGGTCGTCGCGCCACACCACCTGGCCGCCGTCGTCGAGCACCCGGCACAGCACACAGCCGGGCGGCGCCTCGGCGATGCCGGCCACGTACTCGCCCCGCCAGCCGGCCCACAGCCGCTCCAGGGTCATACGCCGGCGCGCACGACCAGCTCGCGCGCCAGGCGAGCCAGGAAGTCGTCGACGGGCACGCCGCGCTCGACGTTGCCCGCCCGGTCGTTCACGCCGACCGTGCCGCCCGCCACGTCGTCGTCGCCGACCACCAGGACGTACGGGATCTTCTCCAGCTTCCCCCGCCGGATGCGGGCGCCCAGCGGCTCGCTCGCGTCCAATGCCTCCACCCGGAAGCCGGCGGCCCGCAGCCGGTCGGCCACCGAGGCGGCGTAGCCGTCGTGGTCGTCGCGCACCGGCAGCACCCGCACCTGCACGGGCGCCAGCCACAGAGGAAAGGCGCCCGCATAGTGCTCGACGAGGATGCCGAAGAAGCGTTCCACGGTGCCGAACAGGGCGCGGTGGATCATGATCGGCCGGTGGCGCTGGTTGTCGGCGCCGGTGTACTCCAGCTCGAAACGCTCCGGGAGCTGGAAGTCGACCTGAATGGTAGAGAGCTGCCACGTCCGGCCGATGGCGTCCTTGGCCTGGACGCTGATCTTCGGCCCGTAGAACGCCCCTCCCCCGGGGTCCATGACCAGCTCCAAGTCCATCTTCCCGGCCGCCTCCCGCAGGGCTTCGGTCGCCTCGTCCCACTCCTCGCCGCCGCCCACCGCCTTGCCCTCGGGCTTGGTCGACAGTTCCAGGTAGAAGTCGTCGAGGCCGTAGTCGCGCAGCAGGTCGAGCACGAAGGTGAGCAGCGAATGCAGCTCCTCGGCCATCTGCTCCTTGGTGCAGAAGATGTGGGCGTCGTCCTGGGTCATGCCCCGCACCCGGGTGAGCCCGTGGACCACGCCCGACTTTTCGTAGCGGTACACCGTCCCGAACTCGAACAGCCGCAACGGCAGCTCGCGGTACGACCGCTGGCGGCTGCGGAAGATCAGGATGTGGAACGGGCAGTTCATCGGCTTGAGGTAGTACCGATTGCCCTCGTCGATCTCGATGGGCGGGTACATGCCCTCGGCGAACCAGTCGAGGTGCCCGGAGATCTGGAACAGGCTCTCCTTGCTGATATGCGGCGAGTTCACGAACTCGTAGCCGCCCTCCTCGTGCCGACGGCGCGAGTAGTCCTCCATCAGCCGGCGCACCAGGCCGCCCTTCGGGTGGAACACCGCCAGCCCCGAGCCGATCTCGTCGGGGAAGGAGAACAGGTCGAGCTCGACGCCGAGCTTGCGATGGTCGCGCCGCTCGGCCTCCTCCAGCCGGTGCAGGTGTTCCTCCAGCGCCTGCCTCGACTCCCACGCCGTGCCGTAGATGCGCTGGAGCTGCGGCCGCTTCTCGTCGCCCCGCCAGTAGGCGCCCGCCACCCGCATGAGCTTGAAGGCGCCCAGCCGGTCGGTGGACGGGACGTGCGGCCCGCGGCACAGGTCGACGAACTCAGGCGTGTTGCGGTAGGCGCTGACCACGCCGCCCTCGGCGCCCTCGGTCTCGTCGACGCCCTCGATGATCTCCCGCTTGTAGGGCTGGTCGGCGAACAGCGCCAACCCCTCGTCGCGGCTGTGCTCCTCGCGGACGAAGGGCTGGCCCTCCTTGACGATCTCCCGCATGCGCTCCTCGATGCGCGCCAGGTCGTCGTCGCTGAACGCGGCGCCGCCGGGGAGCTCGAAGTCGTAGTAGAAGCCGTCCTCGATGGGCGGGCCGATGGCGAACTTGGCCCCCGGCCACAGTTGCAGCACCGCCTGGGCCAGCACGTGGGCCGTGGAGTGACGCAGGACGTGGCGGCCCTCAGGAGTGTTCGACGTGACGATGGCCACCGTGGCGCCGTCGGGCAGCGGCGTGGTGAGGTCGACCTGCTTGCCGTCCACGGTCGCCGCCACCGCAGCCTTCGCCAACCCACGCCCGATGGAGGCGGCCAGGTCGCCCGCGTTGGCGCCTTCCGACAGCTCACGAGGCGTGCCGTCGGGAAGCGTGATCGTGATGCTGTCGGCCATCGGGGCGAGGATAGTGGTGGGCAGCCGCAACCTTCGCCCCGGTATGGGGCGCTTCGATGCGATGATGCCGGTGGTGGGTGACCGCTTCGAACTTCGCGACATACGGGTCGACGGCGACGACGGGCCGATCCTCGACGGCTTCAGCGCCCGCATCCCAGCGGTAGGTCTCACTGCCATCGTCGGCGAGTCGGGCACGGGCAAGACGACGCTGCTGCGCCTGCTCAACCGGCTCGACGACCCCGACGCAGGCGTCGTCCTTCTCGACGGGCGCGACGTCCGCGACTACGACGTTCTCGAGCTGCGCCGCCGCGTGCAGGTCGTGAGCCAGACACCGGTCGGCTTTCCCGGGACCATCGCCCGCAACCTCGGCGACGCCCACGTCACCGCACTGCTCGCCCGGGTGGGGCTCGACGCCGACATGGCGGAACGGGAGGCCGACCGCCTCTCGCTGGGCGAGACGCAGCGCGTCACGCTCGCGCGCGCCATCGCACGCGAGCCCGAAGTGCTGGTGCTCGACGAGCCCACCTCGGCGCTCGACGTGCGGGCCAAGGCGCGCATCGAGTGCCTGCTGGGCGAACTGGCCGACGACGGCATGACGGTGGTGCTGGTGAGCCACGACCCCCGCCATGCCGAGCAACTCGCCGATCACGTCATCGAGCTCGGATGACCGGGCTCTCCGGCGCCGTCGGCTTTGCCGAGGTGGCACTCTCGATGGTGCTGGTCGCTGTCGCCGTCGTGATCTCGCGCGTGCGCGGCGTCGGATTGGAGGGCGACATGACGGTCGCCCTCGTCCGCTCCTTCGCCCAGTTGCTGGCGGTGGGATACGTGCTGGAGTTCGTGTTCGACGGCCACGGCGGCCTGACCTTCGCCGCTCTCGCCGTCATGGTCGGCACGGCGGCGTGGACGACCGGGCGACGGGCCAAGTCGGTGCCGGGCGCCCGCGGTGTGGCGGCTGTCGCCATCGCCGTGGCGGCCGCGGCGACGTTGGGCGTCGTGCTCGCCCTCGGCATCGTCCCTGCCGAAGCGCGGGCCGTCATCCCGCTGGGGTCGATGGTGCTGTCCAACGCCATGGTGGCTGCCTCCTTGGTGATGACCGGCATGCACGACCGGTTGGCGACCAGCCGGCGCGAGGTGGAGGCCCGGCTGTCGCTCGCCTGCACGGCACGGGAGGCGGCCCTGCCTGCGATGCGCGAGTCGCTGCGGGCCGGGATGCTGCCGATCGTGGAGAACACCAAGGTGGTGGGGCTGGTGGCCTTTCCGGGCGCCATGACCGGGATGATCCTGGCGGGCGCTCCCCCGCTCGACGCCATCCGGCTGCAACTGGTGGTGATGTACCTGCTGCTGGGCGGCAACGCCTTCGCCGCCCTGGTGGCGGGCGAGCTGACGGTGCGCCGCTTGTTCACCGCCGAGCACCAGCTCATCCGCCCCCTCCGCCGCTAGCAGCCGGTTACAGGTCGACGCCGAGGAGGGCGGCGGCCCGGGACACGCCCTCGCCGCGCCCGGCGGCGGCGTCGATGGCCGCCAGGGCGTCGGCGGTGCGCAGGTCGTCGTCCAGCGCGGCCCGCACCTCCTCCAACGCCCCCCGGCCCGAGCCCGCCGCCCGCCACCGTTCGAGCCGGGCCGCCGCGGTCGGCATCAGCGTGTCGTCCCACGACCAGCTCGACCGGTAGTGATGAGCGAGGATGGCCAACCGCACCGCGGCCGGGTCCCACTCCTTCAGCAGGTCGCTCACGAACACGAGGTTCCCGAGCGACTTCGACATCTTCTCGCCGTCCATGCAGACCATGCCGACGTGCATCCAGTGGCGCACGAACACCTCGCCGGTGGCCGCCTCCGACTGCGCCGTCTCGCACTCGTGGTGCGGGAAGACGAGGTCGCTGCCGCCCCCGTGGAGGTCGATGGTGGTGCCCAGCTCGCGCATCGCCAGCGCCGAGCACTCGATGTGCCAGCCCGGGCGCCCCGGGCCCCAGAGCGACTCCCACGCGGGCTCGTCGGTCGCCGACGGCTGCCACAGCACGAAGTCGAGGGGGTCGTGCTTGTGGGGATCGTCGGGGTTGCCGCCGTGGATGGCGGCCAGGCGCAGCATCTCGTCGCGCTCGAGGTGGCTGAGCTGCCCGAAGGCGGGGAACGACGACACGTCGAAGTACACCGCCCCGCCGGCCCGGTAGGCATGGCCGCGGGCCAGCACCCGGTCGATGAAACCGAGGATGTCGGAGATGGCGGAGGTCGCCCGAGGCTCGCTGTAGGCGGGCAGCAGACCGAGGGCCTGCATGTTCTCGCGGAACCGGGCCATCTCCTCGGCGGCCAGGTCGAGGTAGTGCACGCCGAGCTCGCGCGCCTTGCGCAGGATGTCGTCGTCGACGTCGGTGACGTTGCGCACGCAACGCGTCTCGTGGTCCAGGTCGCGCAACCGGCGCTGCAACACGTCGTAGGCCACGTAGGTGGCGGCATGGCCGAGGTGGGCCGAGTCGTACGGCGTGATGCCGCAGGTGTACATGGTCACGACCGGCCCCGGCTCGAACGGCACCACCTCACGGCGCGCCGTGTCGTACAGCCGCATGCTCACGACAGGTTGACGCCCGTCATGCGGATGGCCGCTCGTGCCTTGTAGCGGACGTTGAGCTGGAGGAGGACGGCGGTGAACGCCTCGATGGACGCCGCGTTCGACAGCGAGCCGGAGTCGAGGGGACGGAGGTCGGGGATCAGGTCGACGATCTCGGCCGTTAACTGCGTGGCCGAGGCGTGGTCCGAGCAGATGAGGACATCGCTCTCCACCGGCACGTCGAGCTTCATGAGCGCGTGGGCGGGCAGGTGGTGGAAGGCGGCGGCCACCCGGGCCTCGGGCACCGAGGCCTGGAGGTGGGCGGCCACCGACCCGCGAGGCGGGACGAGCGGCTGGAACTCGTCGCCGACCTTCACCAAGGCGTTGGCCATGGAGATGACGACCTTGCCGTCGAGGAAGCCCCGCACCGACTTCGCGGTGGCGGCGGCGGCGTCCCACGGGGTGGCCACCACGACGACCTCGCACCCGGCGGCCATGTCGTTGTCGCCGGCGTGGAGCGGCAACGACCGCTCGGGGAACTTCTCGCACACCGCCGTGCACGTCTCCTGCGCCCGTTCCTTCGAGCGCGAGCCGATGGTGACGTCGATGCCCACGGACGCCAGCCGAGCCGCCAAAGCGGTCCCCGCGGGCCCCGTGCCTCCCAGGATCCCTATCTGCACGTCGTCACCCTAGGCGGCAAGCGCTTTTCAGCAGTACTTGGCGAGGGTGGGGTACGGGTTCACGGGGCCGCCGCCCCCGGGGTGGATCTCGAAGTGGAGGTGGGGCGGACCGCCGCTGGCATTCCCGCTCGTCCCCACCCGCCCGATGACGGTCCCTGCCGAAACCCGACCGCTGACACCCGCCAGCGAATCGAGGTGGGTGCCGAAGTAGACGTTGCCGTCGTCGCCCTGGAGGTAGTACGAGATGCCGCCGAGACTGGAGTTGTGGCCCCGCACCGTCCCGCTGACGTTGGCCACCACGGGCGTGCCCCGGGGGGCGAGGATGTCGGTCCCCTGGTGCCGGCGCCCGCCGGATCGGGGCTGGCCCCAGTCGTTGCTGAACGAGCGCGGCCCCTGCACCGGGCACACCCACGAGCCCGACGCCACCATCGACGGCGTCGAGCGCACGGGCGTGGCGCGGCGGGACGCCGACTGCTGCCGGGACCGCTCCTCGGCCGCCTTCCGCTCGGCCGCCTGCTTGGCCTCGTAGGCCCGCTGGGCGGCGGCCAGCTTGTCGAGCTCGGCGACAGCCTTGGCGCTGTCGGCCCGCAGCGAGGCCGCCGCCGACTTGCGCTCCTCCAGCCGCTTGCGCAGCGCCGCCTGCCCGGCCTGCATGTCGTCGCGGGCGACCCGGTAGGCCTCCAGGTCGTCGGTGTTGCCCAGCGTCACGATCCGCAGCATGGCTTGGCCCCGGGCGTGGGCGCTCAGGTCACCGGCGGTGATGGACCGGGCGCTGCCGTTGTTGACGTACTGGCGCACGGCCATGTCGCGCACCCGAGCGGCAAGCACGTCGACCTCGGAACGAGCCTGCGCCGTGCGGCGCTCCAGGTCGGCCACCTCGCGCTCCACCTTCGCCAGCTCGCTCTGCGCCGCGGCCAGGCGCGCCGCGGCGGCGTTCGCTCGCTTCTGCGCGGCGGCGACGTCCCCGGAACGATCCCCCTCGGCTGCTCGCGCCGGGGGGATCAACAGGAGCGCGCACGCGACGGTGAGACCCACAACGCGTCGCATCGGAGGAGAAGCGTACCGGGCGCGCGCCCCGTCAGTCGATGTCAGTCGAGGCGCCCAGCACGGCGCCGCCGACGAGGACGACCACCACGAGCAGCAGCGCCCACGCGATCGTGTTCATGACAGCCAACGTGGCGAAGAACACCAGCCCCAGGATCCCCAGCATCAGCAGCACGCCGACGTCCTACCCCGATCACAGCCGGCGCGGACGGCCGAAGCGCTCGCGGGCGAAGCGGCCGATGCCCCGCAACGCCGGCGGCGGCGGGGTGCTCGGCGTCGAGCGCCCGGCGGCGGCGCCGATCAGCCGGGGCGTGCGTGTCGGTGACCCGCCCTTCCACCACATGGCGACGGCCATGCTCAGCAACAACGCCACCGCCATGAGCCGTTCGCGCCGGTTGTCGGGGAACTCGAACGGCAGCCCGAACGGCCCTCGACCCCGGCCGTCGCTGGCCGCCAACGACGTCGGCGGCGACCGGCGCACCGGCGTCCTCGTCCCGAAACGGGAGTCGGGGTCCGGGAAGTCGAGCGGGCCCGCCACGATGAACTCGTCGCCGTCGCTGTCGTCCGGGTCGGGCTCAGGCTCGGGTTCGGGCTCGGCCTCCTCCTCGTTCGGGTCTCCCGACTCGTCGGCGGCGAGGGTGTCGGCGTCGGGCGACGCGAAGTTCACCATGAACGAGCTCTGGGCGGGCGACTCCGGCGGCTTCGGCGGTGTGGCTGTCGATGTGGCGTCCACGGGGGTCGGCGGCGGGTCGGGCGGTGTCCCGGTGGGGACGAGCACGATGTCGTAGTTGCCGTCGATGTCCTGCATGTCGGCGAACAGGCGCCAGAACATGGCGGTGCCGGCTGCCACCACGGTGCCGGGCGCGCACCCCTCGGTGTCCCAGGTCGGCACGCGGCTCCACGGCCCGTTGCTCTCGCGCTCCCACGCCGAGAGCGCCTTGCACGCCCACACGTTGGCGCCGGGCGGCAGCACGATGGTGTCCTGGTCGGGCGGCTGGGTGGGGCTCGGCGACGGCAGCGTCACGTCGGTCGACGTCGACGTCGTCGGCGCCACGCCTTCCTTTTGCCGCGGCGCCGCTCGGAGATACATGGTGGCGTCCGCGCCTTCCTCGGTCTCGAAGTACATGGCGGCCACCGCCTCGACGCCTTGCGGCCCGTTGGCCACGGTCAAGCCGCCGTCGTCGCCTGTGGGAGGCGGCGGCACGGTCGGTGGCGTGCTCGACGTGGTGGCCGGGTCGGTCTGCCACTTCGACCACCAGCCCTGTTTGACCGGTGCGTCGGCGCGCACCAGCTCACCGCCGACGCCGACGGCCGTCGCCATCAGCACCAAGGCCAGCGCCGTGCGACGGCGCGCCGCACTCACGCTCGCACCCGCCGGCGGCGCGTGGCCGTGGGCGCCGGCGTCCCCGAGCGGTGGATCACGTCAAGGTCGCCGCCCAGGTAGGCCGACACCACGCGGGGATCGGTCAACACCTTCTCAGGCGTGTCCTGCACCACGACCGCGCCCAGCTCCAGCGCCACGATCTCGTCGGAGATCGAGGTGATGAGCGGCATGTCGTGCTCGATGACGAGCATGGCGCAGCCCGCCTCCCGCTGGATGCGCTTGAGCAGCGGCCCCAGCGCCTCCGTCTCCCGCTGGGCGATGCCGGACGACGGCTCGTCGAGGATGAGCACCGCTGGGTCGTGGGCGATGGCCATGGCCAGGTCGACCACCCGCCGGGTGCCCGTCGACAGCTCGGAGACGAACTTGTCGCGGAAGGCGCCCAGGCTCATGAGCTCGATGAGGTCGTCGACGGTCCAGGCGATGTCCTCCTCCATCTCCTGCACGGCGGGCAGGTTGAGGGCGGCGGCGAGGTGGTCGCGGATCTCCAGGTGGCGCTCCAGCCCGATGGCCACGTTCTCGGCCACCGTCATCGAAGGGAAGATCCGTGCGTCCTGGAACGAGCGCCCCAGCCCGATCTGCGCCCGGCGGTCGGCGCCCCAGCGGGTGACGTCGACGCCCTTGAGGGCGATGCGGCCCGCGTCGAGGGGGAGGAGCCCCGACACCAGGTCGAAGATCGTCGTCTTGCCCGCCCCGTTGGGACCGATGAGCCCGAGGATCTCGCCTTCGTGCAAGGTGAACGACACGCCGTCGACCGCGGTGATGCCCCCGAAGCGCTTGGTGAGCTCCTCGACCTGGAGGACAGGCTTCGACCGGTCGACGACGGCCCGACGCTTGGGCGCAGCGGCCGCCTTCCTGTTGCTCGACCCGGCGCCTTGGAGGAACACCGAGCGCAGGATGTCGCCCCGTTCGAGGAGCTCCTCGGTGGGGCCGGAGAAACGCACCTCGCCCTTCTCCAGGAAGTACGCCCGACTGGCGATGGTCAGCGCCACGTTGACCGACTGCTCCACCAGGATGACCGGGCAGCCGCCGGCGTGGATCTTGCGCACGATGCCGAGGAGCTGCTCGACGACGCTGGGGGCCAGCCCGAGCGAGAGCTCGTCGATGATCAGCAGCCGCGGCTTGGCGACGAACGCCATGCCCAGCGCCAACTGCTGCTGCTCGCCGCCCGAGAGGTTGCCCGCCATCTGGTCCCACCGCTCGCTTAGTCGCGGGAAGAGGGCAAGCACCTCGTCGATGCGGGCCTGAACGGCAGCCGGGTCCTCCTTGGCGTACATCCACGTGCCCGCCGTGAAGTGCTCGGCCACAGTGAGGGTCGGGAACACCGCCTTGCCGCCGGGGACCTGCACGATGCCGAGCTTGGCTGCCTTCACCGCCGACAGCCCGGTGATGTCCTGGCCGTCGAAGTGGATCCTGCCGCCGATCGTGGGCACCAGTCCCGAGATCGCCTTCAGCAGGGTCGACTTGCCCGCGCCGTTGGTCCCGAGCAGGGCGATGATCTCGTCGCGCCCGACCTCGAGGTCGACGCCGAAGAGGATCTGCACCGACCCGTAGGCGACCTCGACGCCGCGGCACGACAGCATCGGCCCGTCGTCGTTGCGGCTGCCGTTGCCGTTGGCGGCCGCAGGTTCCTCGGCCGCCCGCCAACGCGAGAAGACGCCCATTACGACTCCACTCCCACGCGCAGGTGCTCGTGCTCGGCGGCGGCGTCGAGGTGGAGTGTCTCGCCGCACACCGGGCACACCACCCGCCGGTCGTTGAGCACGTCGAAGCCGTCGGCGGACTCCACGTGCTCCTCGGCCTGCACGACGATCGACCGCTCGGCGGCCTCGTCCTGGCGGCGGTCGGCGACCAGCGACGGGACGTGGATGTCGTGCTTCAGCGCCAGGCGCTTCAACCACCGGTCGCGAAGGCGGAACATGCCCTGGGCCAGCCCGCCCGGCAGGAACAGCAGGATGAGGAGCAGCCCGGGGCCGGAGACGAGCAGCGAGAGGTTGGAGACGTAGTCCTCGCCGAAGTAGCGGATGCTCTCCAGCAGCACGACGCCCAGCACCGCACCCGCCACCGACGTCAAGCCGCCGATGGCGGTGATGACGAAGATTGAGATGCTGGGGCCGATGCCGTAGCTCGACGCCCCGACGTTGCCCGTCTGGTACGCCAGCAGCACTCCCGCCATGGCGGCCATGCCGCCAGACACGGCAAAGGCGGCCAGCTTGGTACGGGCGGGGTTGATGCTGTAGCTCGACGCCGCCCGGGTGTTGTCGCGGATGGCGACGACGGCACGACCGGCCCGGCTGCGCCGGTACGCCCGCGCCACCAGCATGGCGAGCGCCAGCGCCGCCAAGCACAGCCAGTAGAAGTTGCGCGACGACGCCGTCCCCTGGTCGTTGAGGAGGCTGATGCGGTCCCAGAGCACCGGCGGCTCGATGTGCACGGTGTCGTGCGGCCTCACCAGCTTGCCGATCCAGTAGTGACGATTGAGGATGACGAGCTCCATGGCCCCCGCGAAGGCGAGGGTCGCCACCGCCAGGTAGAGCCCGGGGATGCGCAGGGCGGGGATGCCGAGGACGGTCGACACCAGCGCGCCCACCGCGATGGCGGCGATGAGCACGAGGAAGAAGTCGAGGTTGTGCTCCCCCGCCATCTTCCCGGCCACCGCGGCGCCCACCCCCACGAGCCCGAACTGCCCCAGGCTGATCTGCCCCGCCCATCCCGACAGCACCACCAGGGAGACGGCGACGATGGCGGAGATGAGCGTCAGGGAGGCGAAGCCGTAACGCGTGTTGCCGACGATCCACGGCATGCCGACAAGCACGGCGCCGCCCAGCACCATGAGCCCGACCCTGAGGCGTCTGACCGTGGCGACGCCGGCGAGCTCCTGGGGAATCGGGCGGTTCTCCTGCACCGACTGCCACGTCGACACTCCGGTGTCGTGCGCTCGCCCGATGCGGCTGCGCTGGAGGAGGAGGGCGCCGAGCACGACGAAGACCATCACGCCTGCGATCAGCGCATCGGACCCGTAGTGCGCCGATGCCGCGGTCGCCATGAGCCCGATGGCGGCGCCCGCCGCCAGGCACGTCATCATCGACTCCATGCGGGCCACCACGGCCGCCGTCAGCGCGAACAGCAATACGCGCGGCCCGAGCGACCCGTCGAGCGGCACGCCGACCATGCCGGACCGCACGAACACGGCCAGCCCCGCCAGCAGGGCGGCGATCGTCCACGCCACCGCCTCGACGCGCTTGACGGGGATGCCCAGCAGGGCGGCGCGATCGGCGTTCTCGGCCGACGCCCGCAGGGCGATACCGATGCGGGTGTAGCGCAGGAAGCCGGCCAGCAGGGCGGTGGCCACCACGATGCAGAACAGACCGAACCCGTAGTCACCGGTCAGGGTGGTGTGCCCGAAGCGCATTGTCGACGAGGTGAACGGGGACTGGTAGCTGACCAGGAGCGCTGTGTTCCCCAGCCACCCGGGGATGAGCAGGCCGATGTAGGTGAGGATCTGGCTCACGCCCAGGGTCGCCACCGTGAGGATGAGACGGGGCGCCTTCTCGAACCGTCGGATGATGAGGACGTCGACGAGGAAGCCGAGCAGCGCGGAGGTGGCCAAGGCCGCCGGGAAGGCGATCCACCACGAGGTGCCCTTGAGCGCCATCAGCGAGGCGAACCCGATGGCGGGGACGGCGCCGAGGCTGGCCGCCGCGAAGTTGATGATCCGGTTCGTGCGGTAGATGAGGATGATCCCCACGCCGAGCAATCCGTAGAGCGCGCCGATGGAGCTGCCCTGCACGTAGATGCCGGGGCTCGGCGACCACATGCGGTCGACGAAGACGAGGAACGCCACCATGAGAAGCGCCCGGGTGGCGACCTTGTACGCCGTCGTGCCCCGCCGGTCGCGCACCGGTTGGAGGGCGGCCGTCATGCGGTCGCCCACGGTGCGCAGCCGGTCGGTGACTGCGGTCATGGCCGCGGTTTCGGGGGCAGCGCGAGCAGGCCGCTCGGGAACCGACCGTCGAGGAAGGCACGCCCCCCGTTGAGCGAGGTGTAGGACCCCTTGACGCCGTTGAAGGCGGACGGCGTTGTCGGCGCCCAGTAGACCTCGCGGAGGCTGTCGTTCCAGGTGTAGTCGCCCGCGCCGAGCGAGCGCTGGCTGGAATGCTCGTGGCTCGTCGTCCCCAACGTTCCCAGCTTGGCCGCTCCTGTCTCCAACGTGAAGGCCGTCAGCTTGGCGCCGGCCATCTGGATCATCCCGGCGAGCATGGCGTAGTAGTGCAGCTCCTCGTCGGCCGACGCATACAGGTCGGCGCTGTTCCCGGCGGCCTTCCATACCCGTGTGGCGGAGGTCTGGGCGAAGGCGATCTGCTTGGGGAACTGGGCCAGCCCGAAGGCGTTCTCGAACTGCTCGTACTTGCCGTCGCCCGGCGGCGTCCGCTGGCTCGGCTTCTGCGGGTACTCGGCGCCGTGGTCGTAGGCCTGCGCGGCGCGGTCGAGGTCCATGACGCCGGTGGCCACGATGACGTGCTCCGGGAAGTACTTGTTGTCGGTGCACGTCTTGTAGAGGAACGTCGGCGCCACCTGGTCGCAGAAGCACATCACCGTGGTGGCTGTGGCGCCCTTCGTCATGGCTTCGTAGGCCGCCTGGCGCTGCTGCGGCAGGGTGGAGATGTCCTGGGCGTACTTGTACTCGTGGTTGACGTCCACGCCGCACTTCGACTTCAGGAGCTGCTTGACCCGGGTCATCACCTTGAGGTTCTCCGCGTCGTCGGTGGTGATGATGCCGAGGGTCCGCTTGCGACTCTGGAGGTTGGTGAAGCTCCCGTCGGCCGGCTTGCCCGCATACGACGCCGTGGCGTTGCCGCCGCCGTGCATGCGGTTGCAGTACCAGGTGGAGACGTTCTCGGCGAGCTGGTAGCCGCCCATCTGGACGTCCCAGTGGTACGGGCGACGGGCGACGTTGAAGTCGTCGCTGAACCCGTAGCCGCCGAGGTTGACGACCCTGAGCTTGCTGAACTCGTCGTAGCTGCCCGACGACACCGAGTTGGCCCAGGTGACGGCGAAGGGGTTGTACTTCTGGACGATTTGGCGGACCTCGTTGCGCAGCTCGGCGTCGTTGGGTGCCTTCTCGCCCCCGGTCGTCGCCTTGAACTGATAGGGGATGATGTCGACCTTGCGGCCGTAGAGCTCGTAGTTGGCGTTGATGAACTTTTCGGCCGACTCGGCGAAGGCGCTGAACCGGGCAAAGCTCGGCGAGCCCTGCGTCTCGAGGATCGCCTGCACCGCCGCCCCGTAGTTGCCGAGCGCGGCGACGACCTTAATGGTGTCCTTGCTCACCCCGCGTGTGCCCCGGGGGGCGCCGCCGTTGTCGCCCGTGAACTTGGGCACGCAGGGGGGCGCCCATTGGTAGATGGCCGGGTCGAACTGGCGGCCGTCCTTGCAGTGGCTGGTGTCCCCGCCACCGCCACCGCCGCCACCGCCGCCGCCTCCACCGCCGCCCCCGCCGCCGCCATCCGAACCGCCGCCGCCACTGCCGCCGCCGGAACCGCCGCCCGAGTCACCGCCGCCCCCCGCCGTGCCGTCCTCGGTGACGCCGGCCTCGGCGAAGGCGGCGTCGTCGCCCTCCTCGAAGAATCCGTCCTCGCTGCCACCGCCGGGGCCTCGCCGCCCGCCCTCGGTCCGGAGGGTGTCGTCCGAGGCGCGCTGGGCGGTCGACGGGACGACGGCGATGATCAAAAGCTGGACGGCCGCCACTGCCAGCAGGGGCCCGTACCTCCGGGCCAGCGTCGCGCGACTCATCTGCGTATCCCCCTTCGCCGGAGGGCGTGGCCGGCACAGGTATCTGGCTGGATCGTCCCCCCCGCTCTCTTCATGGTGCCCGATGAGATCCTGTGACGGACGTCACCTGCTTCGGTTGTTTCGGCACGGCTCGTGCGCATACCTCCCCCTTGGGGCCGCGGCGCCCTGCCGATCAACCGCTAGAGCTGGAGCGCCTTCACCTCGAGGAACTCCTCCAAGCCGTGGGTGCCGAGCTCGCGGCCGACGCCCGACTGCTTGTAGCCGCCGAAGGGCGCCAGCGGGTTGAACGACCCGCCGTTGACCTCGACCTGGCCGGTGCGCAGCCTGCGGGCCACCGCCTTGGCCTTCTCGGCGTCGCCTGCCCACACGCCGCCGGCCAGCCCGTAGACGGTGTCGTTGGCGATCTCCACCGCTTCGTCCTCGCTGTCGAAGGGGATGATCGACAGCACCGGCCCGAAGATCTCCTCCTGGGCGATCGTCATGTCTGTGCGCACGTCGGAGAACACCGTGGGCCGCACGAAGTAGCCCTTCTCCAGCCCCTCGGGCGCCTCGGCGCCGCCGGTCAGCAGCTTGGCCCCTTCCTCGACGCCCTTGTTGATGTAGTCGCGCACCCGCTGGCGCTGGGCGGCGGAGACGAGCGGCCCCAGGCGGGTGCCGTCGGCGAAGGGGTCGCCCGGCGTGTAGCTCTCGGCCGCCTTCACGGCGATCTCCTCGGCCTCGGCCAGGCGCGAGCGGGGCACGAGCATGCGGGTCAGCGCGCTGCACGTCTGGCCCGAGTTGAGGAAGCACTTGCCCACGCCGTCGCTCACGGCCCGCTCGAAGTCGGCGTCGTCCAGGATCACGTTCGCCGACTTGCCGCCCAGCTCCAAGGCCACGCGCTTGACGTTGTCCGCCGCCACCTGGCTCACGCGCTTGCCCGCGCGGGTGGAGCCGGTGAACGACACCATGTCGACCGCGGGGTGGGCGGCGATGGCTTCACCGACGACCGGCCCCACGCCGGTGACGAGGTTGAACACGCCCGCGGGCAGGCCCACCTCGTCGATGATCTCGGCCAGGATGAAGGCGTTGAGCGGCGCCACTTCGCTGGGCTTGAGCACCACCGTGCAGCCCGCGGCGAGGGCGGGCGCCACCTTGGCGGCGATCTGGTGGAGCGGGTAGTTCCAGGGGGTGATGCAGCCCACGACGCCGACGGGCTCGCGAACGATCAGCGAGTTGCCGACCTGCTCCTCCCACGGGAAGGAGTCGACGATCTGGGGCATCGAGCCGAAGGTCATGGTCGGCAGCCCGGCCTGGATGATCATCGACAGGTTGACGGGCATGCCGACCTCGGTCGACACCGTCTGGGCGATCTCCATCATGCGGGCCTGGAGGCCCTCGGTGATGCGCTGGAGGTACTTGCCCCGCTCCTCCACCGAGGTGGCGGCCCACCCACGGAACGCCGCCTTGGCCGCCTTCACGGCGCGGTCGACGTCGTCGGCCGTGCCCTCGGGGATGCGGCCGATCACCTCCTCGGTCGTCGAGTTGACGACGTCGATGGTGCCGGCGCCCGTGGAAGCCACCCACGCGCCGTCGATGTAGAGCTTGTCGCGATCCTGCATCGAAGCCACCCCTCGCGGAAAAGGAAACTGATGGTGGTGTCACCTTAGGCCAACCCCGTTCTCGTTGCGGAAGTGCGCACCAGGGCGCGCACTTCCGCAACGAGAACCCCGGGCCCGGCGCCAACCGCGCGCGCAAGCGGGCCCCGGCGCGGCGCACGTCCGGGCCCCGCACCCCCGCGCGCCCCGGCAGCCACGCCG
>JAHWLA010000172.1 GCA_019347595.1 Actinomycetota bacterium | reverse complement strand
ACCCCATCAAGGCGGCGGTGGCCGACGCCCTCGGCACCCACCTCGACCTCTTCCAGCGCATCGTCATCTCGCCGTGCTCGGTCACGGCGATCGCCTACTTCGACGAAGGCCCCGCCGTCCTCACCGTCAACGCCGTCGGCGACCTGAAGGAGTTGCAGCCGAGTTGAGCTCGTCGTTCGACTTCGACGCCGTCGAGCGCATCACGGTCGGCACCGTCGGCCCGCCCGGCCAACGCGCCTTCTTCATCCAGGCCCGGCAGGGGATCGAACTGGTCACGCTCAAGGTGGAGAAGTCGCAAGTGGCGGCGCTCGTCACCTACCTCGGCGAGCTGCTCCAGGACCTGCCCCGCCCCGGGCACCTCCCCGACGACCTCGAGCTTGAGGAGCCCGTCGTCGCAGAGTGGGTGATCGGGACGCTGGGCATCACCTACGACGATGACATCGACCGATTCCTGCTCGTGGCCGAGGAGATCGCCGACGACGACGAGGAACCGGGCGCGGCGCGCTTCATCGTGACCCGCGAGCAAGTCGCAGCACTGGCCATCCGGGGGACCCAACTGGTCGAGGCCGGCCGTCCGCCGTGCCCGCTGTGCGGGTACCCCCTCGACCCGAAGGGTCACGCGTGTCCCCGGACGAACGGGCACCGGCCGCCGACGCTCTGACGGTCCTGGCCCTCGGCGACGTCGCCATCCAGGGGCGAATGCCGTGGAGCTCCAACGCCACCTTTCTCGTCACGATGACCCACGACGGGGTGCAGATGCCCGCGGTCTACAAGCCGCACCGCGGCGAGCGGGGGCTGTGGGACTTCCCGGACGGGCTGTTCCTCCGGGAGGTGGCGGCCTACGAGCTGTCGGCGGCGCTGGGCTGGGGCGTGGTGCCCGAGACCGTGCTGCGCCACGACGGCCCCCTCGGCATCGGTTCCCTGCAACGCTTCGTGCCCGCCGACTTCTCCGAGCACTACTTCACGCTGCTGGAGCGGCCCAAGCACCTCGACGCGCTGCGCACCATCGCCGCCTTCGACCTGGTGGCCAACAACGCCGACCGCAAGGGCGGCCACTGCCTGCTCGGCGACGACGGCCGCATCTGGGCCATCGACAACGGGCTGTGCTTCCACGTCGAGGCCAAGCTGCGCACCGTCATGTGGGACTTCGCGGGCGAGCCCGTGCCGCCGCCGCTGGTGGCCGACCTCGCCCGCCTGGCCGAGGACCCGCCCGCCGACCGGCTGGCCGAGTTGTTGCACCCGGCCGAGATCGACGCCATGGTGGACCGGGCCTGCGACGTCGTGCGCGTTGCCACGTTCCCCGAGCCGCCGCCCGGGCACCGGGCCTACCCGTGGCCGCTGGTGTGATGGGGCTCAACCTCGACGACATCGACGAGCTGACCCGCCACGTCGACCGCCTGTGCGACGGGCGCGACTGGGACGGGCTGCTGCACCTGCGCGACATGTGCGTGGCCGCGTTGCAGCGAGGCAAGCAGCTCTGGGGCGTGGCGGCGCATGCCGAGTACCGGCTGGCGCTGGAGGCACCGGCCGAGTGGGCGGCGCAGATGCTCGTGCCGGGGACGGGACGGTTCGCGCTGGGGCCGCTGTCCGAGGTGGCGGCGTCGACCCACACGTGGGCGGAGCTGGCGCCCCACGCGCCTGCGGGGCCGGTGGCGGCGCTGGCCGCCCACGAGCGGGTCGTGCGGGGCGAGGATCTGCGCGGCGCCGAGGGTGACGTCGAGCCGGTGCTCGACGTGCCGCTGGTGCTCCAGCCGTGGGAGCCCGCCTACCCGGTGGCCGAGTACCACCCGGACAAAGCCCACTTCCCCACCCCACCCACCCCTCCGAATTGGGATGCGAAACGGTCGCTGGGACGACCGTTTCGCCAGCCGGAACCGGAGCGGGCGCTGGTCGACATCGCCGCGACGTGGCTCACGGAGTCCAACGGGCGGGCGGAAGCGGTCACCGTCGAGGGCGACGCCGCCGCCGCGGTGGCCGCCCTCGGCCCGCCGACCGTGCGCCTCGCACCGATCGAGCCCGCCGACGCGCTGGCGCACATCGCCTGGACGGCGGCGAGCGGCGGCGCCCACGGCCGGCGACGGGGCATGGCGGCGGGCCGGTTCACCGCGTGGTGGACGGTGGCGGCGCTCACCGACTCGCTCGACGACTGGCCCCTCCCGCCCGACGAGGTAGGCGAGCTGGCCGCCGAGCTGCGCTGGTACCTGTGGGACGCCGCCGAGCCGGTGACCGGTTGGTCGTTGCGGCTGGCGGTGGAGGACCCGGAGACGGGCCGGGCCTACGCCCTCTCCGCCACCGACGCCACCTGAGTCCCCGTTATCGGCCTAGCCCAGGACCCGGTCGAGGTAGGGGTTGGCGAACTTCCCCTCCGGGTCCACCTTCCGGCGCACGGCCTGGAACCGCTCCCACTCCGGGTACACCGGCGCCAAGTCGTCGGCGGTGCGGAAGTGGAGCTTGCCCCAGTGGGGCCGCCCGTCCAGCGAGCGCATGATCTCCTCCACCCCCCGGAAGTACGGCTCGTACTCCATGCCCCGGTACACGTGCACGGCGATGTAGCAGCGCTGCCCGCCGTACGCCGTCGACAGCGGGATGTCGTCGCCCGCCGTGAAGCGCACCTCGATGGGCACGGACACGAGCAAGCCGCGGTCGTCGATCAGCGACCGCACGCGTGTCACCGCCTCCACGGCCGCCGCCCGCGGCACCGAGTACTCCATCTCGTAGAAGTGCACCCAGCGCGGCGTGGCGAACACGGCGTGGCTCGGCTCGACGTACTCCCGCCGCCCGCTCGACGGCAGCGCCGTGGCCAGCCGGGGGATCAACGACGGCCGCGCCCGTCCCACCCGGCACACCGCCCCGAACGCCACGTTCTCCATGACGACCTTCTCCCACGCCCACTTCCACCGCGGCATGCCAGTGGCGGGCGCGTCGGTGCGGTTGTGCCGCTTGGTCAGCGCCCAGTCGGTGTGGGGCACGTAGAAGAACTCGAAGTGGTCGTTCTCCTCGACGTGCCGGTCGAGCGCCTTCAGCACCGACCCCAGCCGTAGCGGCTCGGCCACCGCGTGCAGGCGGAACGAGGGCACGCACTGCAACGTGACCGCGGACAGCACACCCAGCGCCCCCAGCCCCACTCGGGCACAGGCGAACAGCTCCGGCTCCGCGTCCGCCGAGCACGACACCACCGACCCGTCGGCCGTCACCACCTCCAGGCCGATCACCTGGGTGGCGATGCCGCCGAAGCGCACACCCGTCCCGTGCGTCGCCGTGGAGATGGCGCCGGAGATCGTCTGGTAGGCGATGTCGCCGAGGTTCGGCAGCGCCAGCCCCACCGCGGCCAGCGCCCTGTTCAGCGCCCCGATCGTCATGCCCGCCTGCGCCTTCACCACGCCCGACGGCCGGTCGACCGACAGCAGAGACGCGTGCCGGTCGAGCACCACCTGCACCCCGCCGTCGGGTACCACGGCGATGTCGCTGAACGAGTGCCCCGACCCGACCACCTTCACCCGGGAGGCCGAGCGCACCACGTCCGCCAACGCGGCGGCGCCGGCGGGGTGCTCGACCCGCGCCGGCGCGCACTGCTGGTTCCCTGCCCAGTTCCGCCACGTGACGGCTGGGCGTCCAGTCATGCTCGGGATTGCAACGCCTCGATCACCTTCGGCAGCACCTTGTGCACGTCGCCGACGATGCCGAGGTCCGCGATGGAGAAAATCGGCGCTTCCTGGTCCTTGTTGATCGCGACGATGTTCTTGGCGCCCTTCATGCCGACCATGTGCTGGGTGGCGCCCGAGATGCCGCAGGCGATGTAGACGGTGGGCTTCACCGTCTTGCCCGTTTGGCCCACCTGGTACGAGTACGGCACCCAGCCCGCGTCGACGATCGCCCGCGACGCGCCCGGCGCGCCCTTGAGCAGCTTGGCCAGCTCCTCGATCATCGAGAACTTCTCGGCCTCGCCCAGGCCTCGGCCGCCGGAGACGACCACGGCCGCCTCGTCGAGCTTGGGACCGATGCGCTCCTCGACGTGGCGCTGGACGATCTTGGCCGCGTTGGTGGCGCCCGCGTCCGGCACTTCCACGGTCGTGACCTCGGCCGCACCGCCCCCGCTCTCCTCGGCGGCGAACGACTTGGGCCGCACCAGGAAGAGGTAGGGCGGGTTGCCGGTGAACGCCGCCTTCACCACGGTGGTCCCGCCGAACACGGCGTGCTCCGAGGTGCCGTCGTCTGACAGCCCCACCACGTTGGTGAGCACGCCCACGTCGAGCTTGGCCGACAGGCGGCCCGCGATGTCGCGGCCGTCGTAGCTGGTGGCCGCCAGGATCGCTGTGGGGGCGTTGCCGCCTTGCACCTGCGCCGCCATGGCCGCGGCGACGGGGACGCCGGGCAGCGCGCCGCCCAGGTCGCCGGTGTCGTACACCTTGGTGGCCCCGTAGGCGCCCAGTGTGGCGGCCACGGCCGAACCCTCGCCGCCCCACGTCCACGCCTCGACGGCGCCGCCGATCTCACGGGCCTTGGTCAGCAGCTCGAGCGTGGTGCCCGTGGGCTTCCCGTCGGCGACCTCGGCCAGCACCCACACCTTGTCAAAGGCCATCTCAGATCACCTTCAGTTGCTCGAGGAAGGCCACCACGCGCTCGTGCGCGTCGCCTTCGTCCACCACGATCTCGCCTGCCTGCCGTTCCTCGGCGGCGGCCACGTCGACCACCTGCTGGCCCACGGCCGGGGCCTCGATGCCGAGGTCGCCGACCTTCAGCGTGTCGACCGGCTTGCCCTTGGCCGCCATGATCCCCTTGAACGACGGGTAGCGAGGCTCGACCACACCGGCGGTCACGGTGACCAGCGCGGGGAGCGGGCACTCCACCTCGTCGTAGCCCGCCTCGGTCTGGCGGTCGACCTTGACGGTGGAGCCGTCGATCTCGACGTGCTTGGCGAAGGTGACGGCGGGCAGGCCCAGCAGCTCGGCCACCTGCACGGGCGTGGTGCCGGTGTAGCCGTCGGTGGACTCGGTGGCGGCGATCACCAGGTCGGGCTCGGCCCGCTTGATGGCGGCGGCCAGCACCTTGGCGGTGGTCAGCGCGTCGGCGCCCTTCAGCGACTCGTCGCTCACCAGGATGGCCTTGGCCGCGCCCATGGCGAGGGCCGTGCGCAGGCCGCCTACCTCCTCGTTGGGGGCCATGGAGACGAGGGTGACTTCGCCGCCGCCGGCCTTGTCGGCGAGCTGCAGCGCCATCTCCACCCCGTACGCATCGGAGTCGTCGAGGATGAGCTTCCCCTCACGCACCAGGGTCTTCGTATTCGGATCCAGCTTCCCCGGCGTGGCCGGGTCGGGGATCTGCTTGACGCAGACGACGACGTTCATGGCCGGAGATTGTTTCGCACCCAGTGCCGATTTCACCAACTCGGCCCCCTGCTAGCGTGCGCGGCCACGAGGGGCGGTCACCCGACGAACACCGGAGGAGGCAGGCTCAGTGCCCAGGCAGGACGAGGTGCGGCTCACCGTCCCTGCGACCGCCGAATTCCTGCGACTGGCCCGCGTGACGGCGACGGGACTGGCCAGTCGGCTCGGCTTCACCTACGACCAGGTCGAAGACCTGCGCCTCGCCATCGACGAACTGTGCTTCGCGCTCATCGGGAGCAAAGGCAAGGTCGGGACCGTCTCGCTGCGCTACGCGGTGGCGGCCGAAGCGCTCGAGGTCATCGGGACGGGGTTCTTCGAGGACGACTCGTCGTCGGGGCCTCGCCTCAACGACTTCTCCCGCCAGATTCTCGGCGCGTTGGTGGACGAGTACGGGGTGGCGCGTGACGACGACAGCCGCCCGTGCTTCCGTCTGGTGAAACGGCGGACCGAAAGCTGAGCGAATGAGCTTCGAGCCCGAACATCGGGAGGAACTGCGCCGGAAGTTCGCGGCATTCGGCGAATCCCGTGACCCTGCCTTGCGAGACGAGCTCATCGAGGCCCACCTGGGGCTCGCGGAGTACCTGGCGCGCCGTTTCTCGAACCGGGGCGAGCCCCTCGACGACCTCGTGCAGGTGGCGTCGGTGGGGCTGCTCAAGGCCGTCGACCGCTTCGACTCGGGTCGCGGCGTCGAGTTCTCCACCTACGCCACCCACACCATCGTGGGCGAGCTCAAGCGCCATTTCCGCGACAAGGGCTGGGCGGTCCGGGCGCCCCGGCGCATGCAGGAGCTGTACCTGCGGCTGGGCAAGATCATCGGCACGCTGAGCCAGGAGCTGGGCCGCTCCCCCACCATCCAGGAGCTGGCCGCCGA
>JAHWLA010000012.1 GCA_019347595.1 Actinomycetota bacterium | reverse complement strand
AACCCCACCGGCTCGTTCAAGGACCGGGTGGTCTCGGTGGCGCTGACCAAGGCCCGGGAGCTGGGGTTCAAAGTGGCGGCGTGCGCGTCGACCGGCAACCTGGCCAATTCGGTGGCGGCCCACGCCGCCAGGGCCGGCATGGACTCGGTGGTGTTCATCCCCCACGACCTCGAAGAGGCCAAGATCGTCACCACGGCGGTGTACGGCGGGCGTCTGATCGCCGTGCGGGGCAGCTACGACGACGTCAACCGGCTGTGCGCCGAGCTGGCGAGCGAGCACCCGACGTGGGCGTTCGTGAACGTGAACGTGCGGACGTACTACGCCGAGGGGTCGAAGACGCTGGCGTTCGAGGTGGCCGAGCAACTGGGGTGGAAGACGCCCGACCACGTGGTCGTCCCCATCGCCTCGGGCAGCCAGCTCACAAAGATCCACAAGGGCTTCGGGGAGCTGCACAAGGTGGCGCTGCTCGACGAGGAGCCGCACGTGCGCATCTCGGGGGCGCAGGCCGCCGGGTGCTCGCCGGTGGCGACGGCGTTCGCCGAGGGCTCCGACTACGTGAAGCCGGTGAAGCCGAAGACGATCGCCAAGTCGCTGGCCATCGGCAACCCGGCCGACGGGCCGTATGCGTTGGACGTGGTGCGCTCCACCGGCGGATCCATCGGGGCGGTCTCCGACGAGGAGGTCGTCGAGGGCATCCGCCTCCTGGCCCGCACCGAGGGGATCTTCGCCGAGACGGCCGGCGGCGTCACCATCGCCACGCTGGCCAAGCTGGCGGCGTCGGGGGTGGTGCGGCGCGACGAGCGGGTGGTGGCGTACGTGACCGGCAACGGCCTCAAGACGATCGACGCCGTGAGCCCCCTGTGCGGACCGACGGCCACCATCGCACCTACCTTGGAGGCTTTCAACGAGGCCGTGGAGGCAGAACAGCGATGAGCGTCACCGTCCGCATTCCGACCCAGCTCCGGACCCTGACCGGCGGCGTGGGCGAGGTGTCCGTTGAGGCGTCGACGGTTGGCGATGCCCTCAAGGCGCTCGATGCGAGCCATCCCGGCTTCGGGGAGCGCATCTTCGACGAGAACGGCAAGCTGCGCCGGTTCGTGAACGTGTTCCTGGCCGACGAGGACGTCCGTTTCCTGTCTGGGCTCGACACGTCGGTGTCCGACGGGCAGACGCTGTCGATCGTCCCCGCCGTCGCCGGCGGCTGACGGCCCGGTCCTCACTCAACTTCTGCCCGGGGCGCGCCGATACGCGCGGTATGGCAGAAGTGCTGATCGTCGACGACGACCCTGACATCCGGGGCATTCTCGCCTTCACCATGGAGGATGCCGGGTACCTCGTCCGCGAGGCGGGCGACGGGGCCGAGGCCATCGCTGCCATGGAGAAGTGGGCGCCCGACTGTGTCGTTCTCGACCTGATGATGCCCGGGGTCGACGGCTTCGGCGTGCTGCGCAGCAAGCGACAGCTCGGGCTGGCGCCCGAGGCGCGGGTGCTCATCCTCACGTGCAAGACGGCCGAGCGCGACTACGTGCGGGGCTGGGAGCTGGGGGCGGACGAGTACCTGACCAAGCCCTTCGACCCCGACGAGCTCGTCGGCAAGGTGCGAGAGCTGATGACGTACTCGGCGGCGCAGCTCCAGGAGCGACGCGAGCAGGAGCTGCAGAAGGCGGAGCTGCTGGAGCGGCTGGAGTCGGCGTTCACCCGTCCCCGCATGGTGGCTCGCTGATGTCGATCACGGCGCTCAACCCGGAGGCTGTGCACGCCGATGGCACTGCCATGGCCGTCCTCGTGGTCGACGACGATCCGCTGATCGCGGGCATGCTTCGCCTCGTCCTCGAGAGCGAGGGCTACGAGGTGAGCCACGCCGAGGACGGCCGCGCTGCGCTGGAGACCATCCGCGAGACGCCGCCCGCGTGCATGGTGCTCGACATGATGATGCCGCACGTCGACGGCTACGGCGTGCTGGAGGCGCTGGCGGCCGACGGGGGCGCTCGCACCCGGGTGGTGATGCTGACGTGCTGCTCGCAGGAGGAGGACGTCCGCAAGTGCCTGCGCCTGGGGGCCGACGAGTACCTGACCAAGCCGGTCGACGTCGATTTCCTGCTGCACACCGTGCGCGACCTGTTGGCGATGGCGATGGACGAGGTGCGCGCCCGCCGGGCCGCCGTGGAGAACGACGAGTCGGTGCTCACCGAGCGCGTCGCCACCACGCTCGGCCGCCACGCCCAATTCCTCGCCGGCTGACCCGCGCTTCGTCGTTCTGGTCCGTAGATCCGGCACCAGGGCGCCGGATCTACGGACCAGAAGCGCGTCACGCCGCCCGTCGGAGGGCCAGGCGCACCCTGCGGGTCACGTCCGAGGGGCGGCACCACGCCTCCTCCTCCGTTACCCGCACGAGGTCGTAGCCCGCGGCACGCAATGCTGCCTCCCGCTTGGCATCCCGCTCCCGGTCGAGATTCGAGCTGTGGAACCGGTTGCTGTCCACCTCGATGATGAGGTTCGTGCCGACGACGAGCAGGTCGACTCGCCCGATCCAGTCGTCATCGCCGAGGTCGACTTGGCGCCGGGTGCGGATACCCGCTTTGTCGAGCAGGGCGATGACCCGCGCCTCCAGCCCGGACGCGGGCGGGATGTAACCGACGGGGCGGCCGGCGAGTAGCTCGCGCATCAGCCTGATCCCCGTCCGACCCCGTTGGGCCAGCTCGGGAAGCATTCGGTGCAGCACTGGGAGCAGTCCCGGCGACATGGCGAGCGCGTTGTCGACGGCCCGCTCGGTGCGGGCAGGCGGTAGCACGCCGGCGAGGTCGAACAAGGTTCGCGCCGGGGTCGTCACCGTGATGCCCTCGACCACGGTGCAGTGGTGGGGAGGCAGTAGCCGCGGGTGATGCACCTTCGCCAGCTCGATCGGCTCGTTGTCCCCGCCGTGGAGCCGGCTGACTTCCGGGGCGCCGAGGTCGAACCCAGGTAGGCGCCACAGGGCAGCGGCGGTCCGGTGGGAGGCGGCGGCACCCTCGCCCGCGTCCAGAACCCCTGCCATAACACGCATGCGCGCCGTCCGAGGTGCGCCGACGAGCCGGAAGACGCGCGGCGACAGCTTTTCCCATCGCCTGTTGTCGACCTCGGGACGCAGCGCGTCCCGGTTGTAGCCCAGCCCGCGACACTGCGTCCTCGCCACGACGCCGTGCTGACTTTCAGCAAGTTCACGGAGTCCCATGGACGCCCAATTCAAGCCATGGGGTGCGACATTCGTCGTTCTGGTCCGTAGATCCGGCGCCACAGCGCCGGATCTACGGACCAGAACGAGGGGCCGGGAGCACCTAGGGTTCCGGCTGTGCAAGCCCTGAGCCCGTGGCGCCGAATGCGCACCGACCCGCACGCCTGGTTCTCGGCGGAGGAAATCGCCAAGGCCAAGTCGTACGTCACGCCGCTGCGGCGGGTCACGACCGTCGGCAAGCTCGTGGCCCTGCTCGTCGACATCGCCGTCGTCGGGTTCCACGTGGCGCCCAACCTGCTCGACGCCCTCGATATCACCAACTGGGTGGGCCGCCTCGTCGTCACCGTCCTCCTCATCACGGTGACCGGCACGATCGCCTCCGTCCCCTTCGACGCCTGGCGCGAGCTGTCCTACGACAAGCGCTGGGAGTTCAGCACCCAGACGGTCAAGGGCTTCGTCACAGACCAGCTCAAGGGCGCCGCCCTCGGCGTGGTCCTCTTCTCGCTCCTGTTCACCCCGCTGTGGGCCGTCATCCGGGCCACCGACTTGTGGTGGGTCTACGGCTGGCTTGTCGTCGCCGCCATCTCGCTGGTCATCGGCGTCCTCGCCCCCGTGGTGATCATGCCGATCTTCAACAAGTTCACGCCGCTCGACGACGCCGACCTCCGCGACGAGCTGCTCGCCCTCGCCCGCCAGGCCGACGCCGACGTCAGCGAGGTGCTCGTGTCCGATGCCAGCCGCCGCTCCCGCAAGGACAACGCCTTCGTCACCGGCATGGGCAAGACCCGCCGCCTCGTCCTCTTCGACACCATCCTGGCCCGCCCCCGCGAGCAGCTCCGCTCGGTCACCGCCCACGAGATCGGCCACTGGAAGCTTCACCACATTCGCCGCATGATCCCCATGCAGCTTGCCGTCCTCTTCGTCTCCTTCCTCGCCCTCTACCTCGTCCTCACCTGGGACACCGCCCTCGACTTCGCGGGCGTGGACAGCGCAGCCGACCCGGCCGCCCTGCCCCTGTTCCTCCTCGTGTTCGCGGGCACCGGCGCCTTCACCAACCTCGCCGTCTCCTGGCTCAGCCGGGCCAACGAGCGCGACGCCGACCTGTTCGCCCTGCGGGTGACCGGCGATCCCGATGCCTTCATGGAGATGATCCGCTCGCTGTCGACCGACAACCTGGCCGACCTCGCCCCCTCGTGGTGGCGTCGCGTGACACAGACGCACCCTCCCTCGGCCGAGCGGCTGGCGATGGGCAAGACGTGGGCGGCGCCGCCGGCAACGACCGAGTTGTCGTCGGCGTCAGAGGCGCAGGGCGCGGCCCGATAGCCCGGCCCGTCGGGCCACCAGCCACCCGCCGACGAGCAGCGCCGAGGCCAACGTGGCGACGATCGCCAACGCCGCGGGCATCAGCGGTAAGCCGCTGCGGTCGGGCCGACCGGTGGCGCCACGCGGTGCGTCGGGAAGGACCGGGATCGCCTCGGCGACGGCTGCCGGCGGCGGCGCCATCGGCGCGGGCGGCAGCGCGGCCACCTCGTCGGGCAGCGCCTGCATCTCCACCCCGTCGGCCGGCGGCGGCGGTGGCGGGTTGTCGCTCATCCCCACCCGCAGTGTGAACAGCGTCGAGCGAAGCCCCAGCGCGGCGTCGAAGGCGATACCCGTCACCGCCTTCGGACCGGCCGTCCCGTCGATCACGACCTCGACCGCCCGACCCGACGCCCCCGTGCGCGCCACCCGCACGTCGGTCACCTGCCCGGGATAGGCCAGCCGGGCGGCGACGTCCGACAGCGCCACCTGCACGCTCCACGGCTTGGGGTCCTCGGTGGGATAGGGCACGGAGCGCAGGTAGGGGTGCGACGTGTCGCCCTCGGGCATGCCGAACCCCTCCTGGCGCGTGGCCGAGACGCCACCGCCGTTGGCCGAGTACACCGTCGACGCCATTCGCCGCCCGTGCACCACCACCTGGCCCGCGGTGTCGGCGACGGCCTTGTCCATGGCCCGGTACTCGGCCGCCGCGCCCAGGTACACCTGGCAGCGCTGGTCGTCGCACAGCTCGCCGCCGAACGTCATGGCCCGGAGGGCGTACGTGCGGGCGACCACGGCCTGCGCCCGCAATGAGGCGGGCGGCCACGACGGGTCGCGGACCTCGCCCATGCCCCGCAGGTACGTCTCCACGTCGACGTGGTTCACCAGCCGCAGCGGACTGCCGACGGCGGTCGCCTCCACCATGCCCCGGTACTGCCGCCCGCGGGCGGGCACGCCGACCACGCCGCTGCCTGCGGGCACCGCCCACACCGGCCGAGAGGCAGCGAGCGCCGGGTCGTCGCGATGAACCGTCGTCGTCGCCGTCGAGGGTGCGGTGGTCGACGTGGTGGTGGTCGACGTGGTCGTGGTGGACGACGTGGTCGTGGTGGACGACGTGGTCGTGGTCGTGGACGTGGACGACGAGGACGTGGACGAGCTGGTGTCCGGCAACTGCGAGCGCGACGCCGAGCCGGACGTCCTGCGCACGTCGCCGGTCACGACGTAGCGGCCGCCGTCGAAGCGGACGCGCACCGAGCCGCCGGGAGGCACCGCGGCCGGGAACCCCGGCGACTGCGCCCCGGCTCGGGCGTCGCGCACTTCGCCCCCGCCCGGGAACGTCAGCACCGCCTCGTTCTGCGCCACCGGCGGCAGCACCACGACCCGCACCTCGCCGGAGCCCTTCGCCAGCCCGGTGCCCGGGTAGAAGTGGCCGAGGATCTGCGGCGCGGTCGCCCCGGCTCGGCCCATCCAGTAGGCGCCGTCCTGGGCCATGCCGACCCCGTGGCCGAAGCCCTTGCCGTCGATGAACACGGCGGGCACGGCCGCCACGGCGGCCACCCCCGTGGCGGGTGCCGCGGGGGTCGGGACGGCAAGAAGCGCCGCTGCGAGAAGGAGGAGAAGCCGCCGCACGACCCCTCTATGGTGCCCCGTAGACTGGCAGGACGTGACCGAGCCCCTGATCCCGTCCGTCGGCTGGGGTGTGCTGCACCTCTTCTGCAAGGCGAGGCCCGATGCCGACGGCGAGGCGGTGGTGACGGCGGTGAAGGAGGCCGCCGACGGCGACCATCAAGTCGTCGCCTTCGCCGTCCTGGGCCACAAGGCCGATCTCGGGTTCCTCGCCGTCGGCCCCGACGTGTGGCGGCTGCGCCGGCTCCAGTCGGCCCTCCAGCAGGCGGGCCTCGACGTCGTCGACTCCTACGTCTCGCTCACCGAGGTGTCGGAATACGCCAAGGGCATGCCGCCCGAGATGCTCGACGCCCGCCTCCACCCCAAGCTGCCGCCGGACGGCATGCGGGCCGTCTGCTTCTACCCCATGTCGAAGCGGCGGGCGGCCGACGCCAACTGGTACACGCTGCCCTACGACGAGCGGCTGCGCCTCATGCTCGAACACGGCACCTCGGGGCGCAACTTCCGGGGCCGGATCCTCCAACTCGTCACCGGCTCGACGGGCGTCGACGACTACGAGTGGGGCGTGACGCTGTTCGGCGTCCACCCCGACGACCTCAAGGAGTGCGTCTACACCATGCGCTTCGACGAGGCCTCCGCCCGCTACGCCGACTTCGGCCCGTTCTTCACCGGCATGGTCGCGGATATCGAGGAAATCCTCGAAGTGTGCGGAGTTCGGGCGCTCTGACCGCCCCAACTCCGCACACCTCGCGTTAGCGGGCGACGTCGCCGCCGAGGTAGGCGGCCTTCACGCTCTCGTCGTCGAGCAGCTCGGCGGCGGGGGCGTCCTTCACCACCCGCCCTGTCTCCAGCACGTAGGCCCGGTGGGCGAGGCGCAGCGCCTGCGCCGCGTTCTGCTCCACCAGCAGCACCGTGGTGCCCTGCTGGTTGATCTCCTTGATGATGGAGAAGATCTGGGCCACCAGCATGGGCGCCAGCCCCATCGACGGCTCGTCGAGCAGCAGCACCCGGGGGCGGGCCATGAGCGCCCGCCCGATGGCGAGCATCTGCTGCTCGCCGCCCGACAGGGTGCCGCCCGCCTGCTTGCGCCGCTCCCGCAACCGGGGGAACAGCTCGAACACCCGGTCGAGGTCCTCGCCCCGTGCCTCCCGGCGGGCGTAGCTGCCCATGTCGAGGTTCTCCATGACCGTCATGCCCGGGAAGATCCCTCGCCCTTCCGGGGCCTGGCACAGGCCGAGCTCGACGATCTTGTGCGGCTTCATGCCCACGATGTCGTGGCCGTCGAAGACGATGCGCCCGGCCGAGACCTGCCGCACCCCCGAGATCGTCTTCAGCGTGGTCGTCTTGCCCGCCCCGTTGCCGCCGATGAGCGAGACGATCTCGCCGTCGTCGACGGTGAGCGAGATGCCCTTGAGGGCCTCGACCTTGCCGTAGTGGACCCGCAGGTCCTGGAGCTCAAGAAGCATCGGCCGGCATCCCGAGGTAGGCCTCGATCACCCGAGGGTTCTGCTGGATCTCCTGCGGCGGCCCGTCGGCGATCTTCTCGCCGAAGTCGAGCACCGCCACCCGGTCGCACACCGTCATGACGAGCGACATGTCGTGCTCGATGAGCACGACGGTGAGGCCGCCGTCGCGGATGCGTCGGATGAGGCGCACGAGCGCCTGCTTCTCGGACGGGTTCATCCCTGCCGCAGGCTCGTCGAGCAGCAGGACGCGCGGCCCCGTCGCCAATGCCCGGGCGATCTCGAGCCGCCGTTGGTGGCCGTACGGCAGGTTGCGGGCGAGGTCGCCGGCCCGCTCGGCGATCCCCACGAACTCCAGCAGCCGTCGTGCTTCGTCGCCGCCCGCCCGCTCTTCACGACGGTGTCGGGGGAGGCCCAGCAGGGCGCCGGGAACGCTGGTGCGGTGGCGGGCATCGGCCCCCACCATTACGTTCTCGAGGGCCGTCATGTTGGGGAACAGCCGGATGTTCTGGAACGTGCGGGCGATGCCGGCCTCGGCGATGGTGAACGGCTTGCGCCCGACGAGGTTGCGGCCGTCGAGCAGGATGCGGCCGGCGGTGGGCCGGAAGACGCCCGTCACGCAGTTGAACAAGGTGGTCTTGCCTGCGCCGTTGGGGCCGATGATGCCGAAGATCTCGCCCCGCCGGACGGTGAGCGACACGCGGTCGAGAGCCTGCACGCCGCCGAACTGCATGGTGACCTCGTGCAGCTCGAGCACCTCTTCGTGCTCCGTCGACGGGACGACGGCGCCGGGTAGCTCATCCTCGGTCGGCCGGGTGGACGTCACGTCGGCGGGGCGGTCGTCGAGCGGCTCGTCGACATCGGCGTCGGGGACGGCGCCCAGCGCCGCGCCCTCACCCGCCTCCGCCAACTCCGCCGCCCGCTGGCGGCTCGGCAACAGTCCCTGCGGCCGGAACACCATCATCACGACGAGCGCGCCGCCGAACAGGAACACGCGGTACTCGGTGATGTTGGCCTCGGTGCCGCCGATGACGGCGTTGAGGAAGCCGGCGATGCGTTCGCCCGCCGCCGCGTCGCGCAGGTACTCGGGGAGGAACGCCACCGCCATCGCCCCCGCCACCACCCCGGGGATCGACCCCATGCCCCCGAGCACGACCGCGGCCAGGATGGTGATGGAGAGGAACAGCGGGAAGTTGTCCGGGTTGATGAAGCTGACCCGGCTGGCGTAGATCCACCCGCCCAGCCCGCCGGTCGACGCCCCCATGGCGAAGGCCCACAGCTTCATGTTGAAGGCGTGCACGCCCATGGCTTCGGCGGCATCCTCGTCCTCCCGGATGGCGGCCCACGCTCGCCCCACCCTCGACTTGGTGAGGCGCACGATCATCACGATGGCCAGCACGATGGCGGTGAGTACGAGGAAGTAGTAGGGCAGCGGTTGCAGCTCGAACTCGTAGCCCGCCAGGGAGCCGGGGTGCGGGATGCCGGCAATGCCCCGCGCCTCGCCCAGCGCGTCGGTGTTCTGGGCCACGATGCGCACGATCTCGCCGAACCCGAGGGTCACGATGGCGAGGTAGTCGCCGCGTAGTCGCAGCGTCGGCGCGCCCAGGACCACCCCCGCCACCATGGCCAGCAGGATCGCCATGGGGAGCGCTTCCCAACTGCTCCACCCCGACGCCGTCGTGAGCTTGGCGGTGGTGTAGGCGCCCACTGCGTAGAAGGCGACGTAGCCGAGGTCGAGCAGGCCCGCTTGGCCGACCACGATGTTCAAGCCCAGGGCCAGCAGCACGTAGAGGCCGACCGGCGAGAAGAGCACGCTCTGCCAGTACCGCGACAGGGTGGTCGGGAAGTACGAGGCGGCGGCCAGCGCCACCACGCAGATGAGCGCCTTGACCCACCACGGCTGCTTCGACCACCAGGCGGCGACGGGCTCGATCAGCGAGGGGATGCGGCTGCGCAGGCTCCTGCGCGCCACCGGACTCACGCGCGGGCCTTTCCGAGCGACTCGCCCAGGATGCCGGTGGGCCGGAACAGCAGCACCAGCACCAGGACGGTGAAGGCGAACACGTCCTTCCACTCCCCTCCGAGCACGGTGGCCCCCCAGTTCTCCAGGAGGCCGAGCGAGAGCCCGCCCACCAGTGCGCCTCGCACGTTCCCGATGCCGCCCAGCACGGCAGCGGTGAACGCCTTGATGCCGGGCAGGAAGCCGATGTTGTAGCGGGCGTTCTCGAAGAACACCCCGTAGAGCCCTCCCGCGGCGCCCGCCAGCAGGCCGCCGAGCAGGAACGTCAGTACCACGACCCGGTCGATGTTGACGCCCATCAACGCCGCCGTCTCCGAGTCCTGGGCGGTGGCGCGCACGCCGCGCCCGAGCCGGGACTTGGCGATGAACCGCTCGAGGCCGATCATCAGCACGATGGCGGCGACGAACACGAGCACTTTGTCGCTGCGGATGTCGGCCCCCTGGAACGAGGCGAGCTGTGTCCGCTCCAGCACCCGCGGGAACGGCAGGAGGTTGCGGCCGTAGCGGAGGGCGAACAGCTCCTGGAGGAACAGCGAGAGACCGATCGCCGTGATGAGCGCCGCCAGCCGCGGCGCGTTCCGCTTGCGCAACGGGCGGTAGGCGACGCGCTCCAGGGCGACGGCGGTCAGGCCCGACGCCAGCATGCCGGCCAGCATGGCGACGAACAGGGTGCCCACCAGCGCCATGCCGTGCTTGGGCGGGGAACCGGCTTCGATCCCGAGGCCGTGCAGGGCGAACAGCGAGGCGAAGATTCCGATCATGAACACTTCGGAGTGGGCGAAGTTGATGAGCCGGAGCACGCCGTAGACGAGCGTGTAGCCGAGTGCGATCAGCGCGTAGACGGACCCCAGCGTCAGGCCGTCGACGGTCTGCGGCCAGAACTGCTCGCTGAGGCAACTGAAGCACGAGTCGATGGGTGTGCCCCCTTACGAAGGGAGGGAGGGCGCCGACGACGCCCTCCCTCCGCTCACGATCTGCACTGCGGCAATGCCCCGGACGTCTACTTGACGAGCTCCTCGGTGGTGCCGAGCAGTGTCAGCTTCCCGTTCTTCACCTCGAAGAAGAACACGCCGGTGGCCTTGATGTTGCCGTTCTCCTCGAAGGCGATCTCCTTGCCGACACCGTCGAATGTCTCGAGGTCCTCGACGTAGGCGAGCAGCTTCTGGCGGTCGGTGTTGCCGTCCTTGATGCCCTCGATGAGCAGGGCGGCGGCGTCGTGGCCCTCGGTGGAGTACGTGCCGGGGTCGACGCCGTTGAGGTCCTTGTAGTTCTGGGCGAACTCGCCGAGCTTGCCGCCCGCGTCGACCGTCGCCAGGTTGCACGGACACGTGATCTGCGCGCCCTCGGCAGCGGCGCCCGCCGACTGGATGAAGCCGGGGTCGAGCGCGCCGTCGCCGCTGACGAACGTGGCTCGCACGCCTGCGTCGGTGAGCTGCTTCTTGAGGCGACCCGCCTCGGCGTAGTACCCGCCGTAGAACACGACGTCCGGTGCGGCGGCGCGCACCTTGTTGACCGCAGCGGAGTAGTCCTGCGCCTTGGGGTCGATGGCGTCGATGAGCGCCGTCCGGACACCACCGGCCTCGACGAGCTTCTGAGTGCCTTCGGCGAGGCCCTTGCCGTACTCGCTGTTGTCGTGGATGTAGGCGACGTTCTTGGCCTCGAGGCTCTTGATGATGTAGTCGGCCACGCCCTTGCCCTGGACGTCGTCGTCGGGCACGAGGCGGTGGAAGACGCGCTGGTTCGGCACGACTGTCGGCAGGGCCACGTTGGTGGCTGACGCACTCACCATCACGAGGTTGTTGGCCTCGAGGTCGGGCAGCACGGCTCGCGTCTCACCCGAGAAGGTCGGCCCGACGATGCCGATGATCGTGGGGTCGGTGATGAAGCGGTCCTTGAGCGTGCTGGCCTGGGCGGGGTCGCCCTGGGTGTCGAACTCCACCAGTTCCACACGGACGTCGGGGTCGCCGTCGTTGTAGTCGTCGACCGCCACCTTGGCGCCGTTGCGGATGTTGATCCCGAGGTTGGCTGCGTCCCCCGTCAGCGGGCCGACGAAGGCGAGCTTGACCGTTTGCTTTTGACCGCTCCCGCTGCCGTTGTCACCTGCGTTGTCGTCGTCGTCGTCGCCGCACGCCGCAGTGGCGAGAGCGGCGATGGCGAAGAGCGCAACGACCCGGAAGAGCCTCTTCTTTCCTTGCGACATGCGTCGTCTCCTGTCGGTTCGCCGATTGTCGTGGCGGAAGCATATGCACGGCACAGGCAAAAATTGTCGTCGTGACCGACCTTCTCTACCTCCGGGATGCCTACCTCCGCTCCTTCTCAGCCACGGTCGTCCACGCGCGTCCCGATGCCATCGCGTTGGACCGCACTGCCTTCTATGCCACGGGAGGCGGCCAGCCAAACGACACCGGTGTGCTGGCCGGGGCACGCGTGGTCGACGTCCGCAAAGAGGGCGCCGTGGCGTGGCACACGCTGGACGGCGACGTGCCCGCCGTGGGCGCCGAGGTCGAGGGCGAGATCGACTGGGACCGCCGCCACGCGCTCATGCGGACGCACACCGCGCTCCATGTGTTGTGCGGTGTCATCTGGAACGAGTGGGGCAAGGCCGTCACGGGAGGCAATATGGAGCCCTTGGCCGCCCGCATGGACTTCGAGTTCGACCCTCTGCCCGAAGGCTTCGGCGCCGTGGTCGAAGCGCGGGTGAACGAGGAGCTGGCGGCCGGCCGTCCCGTCGAGGTGTCGTTCCTGCCCCGCTCGGTGGCCGTGGCCGATGCCGACCTCATCCGCACCAAGGTCAACCTCATCCCTGCGTCGGTCAGCGAAATCCGGGTGGTCGACATCGTGGGGCTCGACAAGCAGGCCGACGGCGGTACCCACGTGCGCTCCACCGACGAGGTGGGGCGGGTCCGGGTGGTCAAGACGGAGTCGAAGGGCAAGGGCAACAAGCGCATCCGCATCGAGGTCGTCGATGCCTGACGTGGCGCTCGACGCGCTGCGGGATTCGTTGCGCTCGCTGGAGCGGGTGGTGGTGGCGTTCAGCGGCGGGGCCGACTCGGCGTTCCTCGCCTACGTCGCCCATGACGCGCTGGGGCCCTCCGCTGTGCACGCGGTGACGGCCGTGTCGCCGTCGCTGGCGCCCGAGGAGCGGGCCGACTGCGAGGCGCTGGCCCGGGAGTGGGGGCTGCGGTGGACGGCAGTCCACACCGACGAGCTGGCCGACCCCGCGTATTCGGCCAACGACGGGCAGCGCTGCTACCACTGCAAGGCGACGTTGATGGACGCCTTGGCGCCCTTCGCCTCGACCGAGGACGCGGTGGTGGTGCTGGGCGTGAACGTGGACGATCTGGGCGACCACCGTCCCGGCCAGCACGCGGCGGCAGAACGAGGCGCCCGCTTCCCGTTGGTGGAGGCGGGGCTGACCAAGGCCGACGTCCGGGCGGTGTCGCGGCGGCTCGGGCTGCGCACCTGGGACAAGCCCGCCGCCGCCTGCTTGGCGTCGCGCGTGCCGTACGGCACCGAGGTCACCCTCGGCGTGCTGTCGTCGGTCGCCCGCGCCGAGTCGGGGCTGCGGGCGCTGGGCTTCCGCCAGTTGCGCGTCCGCCACTACGGTGACCTGGCTCGCATCGAGTTGGACGGCGACGACCTCGACGCGGCGGTCGCCCGTCGTGACGAGGTGGTGGCGGCGGTGCGGGCAGCGGGCTACACCTACGTGACGCTCGACCTGGAGGGGTTCCGGTCGGGCAACCTCAACCACGCCCTGGCGGGCAGGGAGACATCGTGACCAACGTCCGGGTGAAGATCACGTTCCCCGAGCACCTCATCAAGCAGCCGATCATCGCCCGGCTCGTGCGGGAGTTCGACGTGATGCCGAACATCCGGCGGGCCAACGTCGAGGAGCACGTCGGCTGGATCGTGTGCGAGCTGGGCGGCGAGGACGACGCCGTGGAGCGGGCCATCGAGTGGTTGCACGACCTGGGTGTCGAGGTCGACCGCCTCGGCGACGTGGTCGAGAGCTAGACCGAGCAGCGATCCGGTGGTCAAGAAGCTGCTGATCCTCTCGACGGTCGCGGTCGTCGCGCTGTACGGCGTGGTCGACATGGCGGCCAAGGGGTTGGCCGAGGACAAGATCGCCGAGCGGGTGGAGTCCGCTGTGGGGGGTCGGGCCACGGCGACGGCGAACGTCGACTCGTTCCCGTTCCTGCTGCGGTTGCTGGCGAACGGGAACGCGGGCGACATCTCCATACGGATCACCGATGTGGCGCACCCTGCGCTGTCGTTCGCCGCTGCCGAGCTCAGTTTGCAGGGGGTCACGCTCGACCGGGGCAAGCTCCTGGGGCAGCGCAAGGCCGAGGTCACCGACATCGAGTCAGGAACGCTCACGCTGGAGGTGGCGGCGGCCGAGGTGTCGAAGGCGCTGCGCAACCTGCCGGTGAGCATTGCCGGCGGACGGGTGGAAGTGCAGGTGGCGGGCCGCGCCCGGGCGGCCGACGTGTCGCTGGGCGCGGGCGGCGCCATCCGGGTGGCGGTGCCGCAGGGGCCGAGCGTCGACATCGAGGTGCCCCGCACGGCGCTGGGGTCGTGCGGGGCCACGGCGCTGCGGGTCGACGACGACCGGCTCGTGCTGTCGTGCACGCTCACCGAGGTCCCGCCCGCCCTGCTCGCCGCCGCCCAACGCTGACCCGCCTGCCCGGGCGCTTCTGGTCCAGGACCAGAACCGACGGTGCGTCCGTTCCGGAGGCAGAACCGCCCGCTGAGCGGGACTTTTTGCCTCCGGAACGACTGGCGGCTACGCCGGCGCCTCGACGCATGCTGCCGAGGCAGTTGTTGGCGGCGCTGCGTGCCTGCCATGCGATGTGCCCCACAGGTTCGCCCGTTTCCGCTCGAATGATGCCTGCGCCCCCTATGACTTCAAGGATGCGGTTCATCTCCGCCCGGGCTTCGCCGTGTGTGAGCTTCAAAACCCGTCGCTCCGCATCGGCGACCAAGTCGCGAACATCCGGCTCCTCCGAGGGGTCTGTCGCACCGGCGTCGTGATAGCGGTCGTAGATGCCGCCTATGAGCGGGAGCAGTTCGCTTGCATCCGCCTCGTCTCTCGTTCCGCATGTCTGGCAGCATCGGCGTCGCGCCGTGCCCACTGCCGACGGATCGATTCGGCGAACAGCGTCAGCCCCGAGGCGATGACACCGCCGGCAACCACCGTGACAAGGTCGTCCAGTCTCATGGCAACAGTGTCCCGCCGAATCGGCGGCGGTGATCGGGGGACCAGAATGGCCGATGTGATGAAGGAGCACGGGCGGGCGTTGGCGGACGGGATCGAGGCGGCGCTGCCCGGCTGGGTGGTGCGCTCGGTCGGCCGCTTTCTCGGCGACCCCGGCCCCGCGGCCGAGGAGGCGGGCCGGCGGGCGGCGGCCGACGTCGGCGGCGCCGTGCGCAACCTCCTCTCCCAGGACGTCGACGACCAGCGCACCACGCCCCTCGCCCTGTTGCGCACCGCCGTCGCCTACCCGACCGCACTCCTCCAGGCCGCCGGCGTTCCGCCCGTCGACCGCGACCGCTTCGCCGTCGAGCGTTTCCCCGACGACCCCTACGACCTCACGCCCGCCACCTTCGCCGACATCGACCCGTCGCTCGCCGAGGTCGGCCTGGCGTGGGGCGCGGCCAAGGCGTTCGAGCACAAGCGAAGGCACTCCGCATGACCACCGTGGCCGCCTACGTCCCCGACCTCATGGACCGCTCCAAGGTGTCGGCCGCAGCGGGCAGCCGGGTGACGTTCGCCCGCACGCCCGGCGATCTGGCGGCGGCCGATGCCGACCTCATCGTCGTCGACCTGTCCCGGCCGGGGGTGCTCGACGTACTGCCCGCCCTCGCATCGAAGCGGGTCCTCGGCTTCGGCAGCCACGTCGACACCGAGCTGTTGCAGGCCGCCGAGGCGGCGGGGTGCGAAGTTCTCCCGCGCTCCAAGTTCTTCGCCCGCTTGGGCGAGCTCCTCGCCTGACCTCAGTCGCGCCGGCGGGGGTCGACGGTCCACCCCTGGTCGGCCACCTTGCGGGGCTCGAAGAACAGGCACCCCTCGGGGCAGGCGAAGGGGTCGAGCTCGGACACGTCGAGGCGGCACCGCTCGACCACCTCGAACTGGGAGGCCGTGCGCTGCACGTAGTGCCGACAGTCCTTCCGCACCGCCATGGCCCCTATGGTACGGGGCCGATGGCCGAACGACTGATCGTGGTCGGGGGCGACGCCGGGGGCATGGCGGCTGCCACCGAGGCCCGCCGCCGGCGTCCTGACATGGAGATCATCGCCCTGGAGAAAGGGCGGTGGACGAGCTACAGCGCGTGCGGCATCCCCTACCTGGTGGGCGGCGAGGTGGGCGAGCTCGACGACTTGGTGGTGCGCACGCCGCAGCAGTTCCGCGACAAGCACCTGATCGACGTGCGAACACGCCACGAGGTGACCGGGATCGACGTCGCCAAGCGGACCGTCGAGGTGCGCGACCACGAGCACGGCCGCACGTACACCACAGGCTTCGACACGCTGCACCTCGGACTCGGGGCTGTCCCGTTGCGGCCCGACCTGCCGGGCGTCGAGCTCCCGCACATCCACGGCGTGCAGACGCTGGAGGACGCCGACCACCTCCTCGCCGACGCGCAGGAGAAGGACTGCCGCGACATCGTGGTGGTGGGCGGCGGCTACATCGGCCTGGAGATGGCGGAGGCGTTCGTGCGCCGGGGGCTCAACGTGACGATCGTCGAGCGCGACTCCGAGGTGATGTCGACCTTGGACCCCGACATGGGCGGGATCGTCAGCGAGGCCATGCGCAGCGAGGGCATCACCGTGCGGTGCGGCGAGGCCGTGGTGGCGTTCGAGGAGAAGGCCGTCGTCACCGAGAACGGGCCGGTGCACGCCGACCTCGTCGTGCTCGGCCTCGGCGTCGTGCCCAACAGCGGTCTCGCCGCCGATGCGGGCGTGGCGACGGGCGTGAAGGGCGCCGTGCGCGTCGACCCCCGCCAGCGCACGTCGGTCGACGGCGTGTGGGCGGCGGGCGACTGCGCCGAGTCCTTCCACCTCGTCTCCCGCCGGCCGGTCCACATCCCGCTCGGCACGCACGCCAACAAGCAGGCGCGGGTGGCGGGCGTCAACATCGGCGGCGGCTACGCCACCTTCCCCGGCGTGGTCGGAACGGCGGCCACCAAGCTGTGCGGCACCGAGATCGCCCGCACGGGCCTCACCGAGCGGGAGGCGACGGCCGCGGGCCTCGGCTACGTCGTCGCCCGCATCACGTCCACGACCCGCGCCGGGTACCTCGCCAAGTCGGGGCGCATCGTGGTGAAGATGCTGGCCGAGAAGCGCTCGGGCCGGTTGCTCGGCGCCCAGCTCATCGGCACCGAGGGAGCGGCCAAACGGGTGGACATCGTCGCCACGGCGCTCACCGCGGGGATGACGGTCGAGCAGATGACGGCGCTCGACCTGTCGTACGCGCCGCCGTTCTCACCGGTGTGGGACCCGGTGCTGGTCGCCGCCCGCAAGGCCGCCGAGCTGGTCTCCGGAGGCGCTTGATCAGTTCACCCGTTCGAAACATTTCGAGAACGGTTGCGAAACACCCTGTCGCGATGCTGACGCCCTGACCTTGTGTCTCTCGGAAAGGGAGGGCGATGGATAGCGGCAATACCGCGTGGGTGCTGACGTCGGCAGCACTCGTACTGTTCATGACGCCGGGACTGGCGTTCTTCTACGCGGGCATGGTCCGCGCCAAGAACGTCCTCGGCATGCTCATGCAGAACTTTTTCAGCATGGGGCTCGTCAGCGTGCTGTGGGCCGTCGTGGCCTTCAGCCTGGCCTTCGGCGACGGCGGCGCCTTCATCGGCAACTTCGACTTCGTCGGCCTGAAGGACCTGGCCGACCCCGACTTCCAGCTCCCCGGCTACGTCGGCGACCTGGCCCTCACCATCCCGCCCCTCGTGTTCGCCGCCTACCAGATGATGTTCGCCGTCATCACGCCTGCGCTGATCACGGGAGCCACCGCCGACCGCATGAAGTTCGCGGCGTGGGTGGCGTTCCTCGGGCTGTGGCTGGTGCTGGTGTACGCGCCCGTCGCCCACTGGGTGTTCAGCCCCACCGGGTGGCTGTTCGACCGCGGCGCCCTCGACTTTGCAGGCGGCACGGTGGTGCACATAAACGCGGGCATCGCCGCGCTGGTCCTCGTCCTCGTGCTCGGTAAGCGCAAGGGCTGGCCCGGCGAAGGTATGCCCCCGCACAACCTGCCATGGACCCTGCTGGGTACGGGCATCCTGTGGTTCGGCTGGTTCGGGTTCAACGCCGGGTCGGCGCTGGGCGCCAACGCAGTGGCGGCCCAGGCCTTCATGAACACGCACCTGGCCGCGGCCGCCGCCATGCTGAGCTGGCTGATCGTCGAGCGGCTCAAGGACGGCCACGCCACCACCCTGGGCGCAGCCTCGGGCGCGGTGGCCGGCCTGGTGGCGATCACCCCCTGCGCCGGCTTCGTGAGCGGCATGGCGCCGCTCGTCATCGGCGGCGCAGCCGGCGTGCTCTGCTACCTCGCCATCCAGTTGAAGGTGAAGCTCGGCTATGACGACTCGCTCGACGTGGTCGGCGTCCACCTGGTCGGTGGCATCGTCGGGTCGGTGCTTCTCGGCCTGTTGGCCGACGAGGCCTTCGGCGGCCTTTTGTTCGGCGGCGGCAGCGACCTGCTCGTCAACCAGTTCATCGCCGTGGGTGCCACCATCTTGTTCTCCGGCGTCCTCTCCTTCGTCATCGCCAAGGTCGTCGACCTGGTGATCGGCCTGCGGGTCGACGACGACGCCGAGGACATCGGGCTCGACAAGTCCCAGCACGCGGAAGCGGCCTACAACTTCGGCGACATCGCCATGGGGAGGGTGGGTTCATGAAGCTCGTCACCGCCATCGTCAAGCCCTTCAAGGTCGACGACGTGAAGGCAGCCCTGAAGGCCCTCGGTGTGCAGGGCATGACCGTCAGCGAGGCCCAGGGCTTCGGTCGCCAGCGCGGCCACACCGAGGTGTACCGAGGGGCCGAGTACACGGTCGACTTCGTGCCCAAGGTCCGGGTCGAGGTGCTGGTGGACGACATGGACGTGGACCGCACGGTCGACGCCATCGTCACCGCCGCCCGCACCGACAAGATCGGTGACGGGAAAGTGTGGGTGTCGCCCATCGAGGACGTCACCCGCATCCGGACGGGGGAGCGTGGCCCGGACGCCCTCTGAGGCCGTCGACCTCCGGGCCGAGCGGCGGGCCTTGTGCGAGGAGGCGGGGCTCTCGGGCCCCGCCTTCTGCCGCGCCTACGCCGCCGCGGCCGACCGCTGGCTGGTGTCGCTGCTCGATGACGAGCCGGGTGTGGCGTTGGTGGCGGTCGGCGGCTACGGGCGGGGCGAGCTGGCCCCGTTCAGCGACCTCGACGTGGTGCTGGTGCACGACGGCCGCCGCGACGTGAAGCAGGTGGCCGACCGCATCTGGTACCCGATCTGGGACGCGGGCGTGGGGCTCGATCACAGCGTACGTACCGTCAAGGAGGCCGTAGCCGTCGCCGGCGACGACCTCAAGGCGGCGTTGGGTTTGCTGGATGCGCGCTTCGTCGCGGGCGATGCACGGCTGGCCGACGAGCTGAGGCGCAAGGCGGCCGAGCAGTGGGCCAAGCGGTCGGGACGATGGCTGTCGGAGCTGGGCCGCTCGGTGCGGGCGCGCCACGACGAGTTCGACGAGGTGGCCTTCCTCCTGGAGCCGGAGCTGAAGGAGGGACGGGGCGGGCTGCGCGACGTGCACGCCCTGCGGGTGCTGGCCATGACGACAGCGGTGGCGGGCGCCTTCGACCCCGCCGTCGACCAGGCCTACGACCTGTTGGTGCATGTGCGGGTGGCGTTGCACCGACGGGCGGAACGGGCGCTGGACCGGTTGCTGTTGCAGGAGCAGGACGGCGTGGCCGCCGACCTCGGCTACCGCCACGCCGACGCCTTGATGGCCGACGTGTCGGCCGCGGCGCGCACGGTGGCGTGGGCGGGCGACGAGACGTGGGCGCGCGTGCTGCGGCCTCGTAAGACGGTGAAGGACCGTGCGCTCGGTCCGGGGCTGGCGCTGCGCGACGGCGAGGTGGTGCTCACCGCCGACGCCTCGCCGGCGACCGACCCGACGTTGGTGCTGCGGGCCGGCGTCGCCGCCGCCTCGACGGGGGCGCGCTTGTCGCGGCCCTCGTTGGACCGACTGGCCGCCGAGGCGGTCGCTCCGCCGGAGCCGTGGCCGGCGGACGTGCGCGAGGCGTTGGTCGCGCTGTTGGGCGCCGGGCACGCGGCGGTGCCGATCCTCGAAGCGCTCGACCAGAAGGGGCTGATCGTCCGCCTCATGCCCGAGTGGGCCAACGTACGCTGCCGGCCGCAGCGCAACGCCTACCACCGCTTCACCGTCGACCGGCACCTGTGCGAGGCGGCGGCCAACGCCGCTGCGCTCACCGACCGGGTGGCGCGTCCCGACCTCTTGCTCTTGGGTGCGTGGCTGCACGACATCGGCAAGGGCTTCCCCGGCGACCACACTGCCGTCGGCATGGAGGTCGTCGCCCGCATCGGCGCCCGGATGGGGCTGCCGCCGACCGATGTCGACGTGCTGGTGGCGATGGTGCGCCTCCACCTGCTGCTGCCCGACGTGGCCACCCGGCGCGACCTCGACGACCCGGCCACGTCGGCGACGGTGGCGGCCGAAGTCGGCGACCGCGCCACCCTGGAATTGCTGGCGGCGTTGACCGAGGCCGACAGCCTGGCCACCGGCCCGTCGGCGTGGGGGACGTGGAAGGCGGGGTTGGTGGCCGAGCTGGTGGCGCGCGCCGCCCACCGCCTCGACGGCGGCGACGGCATCGGCGGCGCGGGCGGCACGTCGCTGCCCACGGCCGACCACCAGGCGCTGATGGCACAGCGCCGGCTGATCGTCGACGTCGACGGCGAGCGGCTCACGGTGATCGCTCCTGACCGGCCGGGGCTGTTCGCCCGCGTGGCCGGGTCGCTGGCGCTGCACGGGCTCGACGTGCGATCGGCCGCGGTGGCCTCCAGCGACGACGGCATGGCTGTCGAGGTGTTCGAGCTGGACCCCGGCGTGCGGGCGCCCGACTGGACCCGTGTGAAGGGCGACATCGAGCGGGCGCTGAGCGGCCGCCTGGCGCTCGACGCCCGACTGGCCGAGCGGGCGCGGGTGTACGCCCGTCGTCGTCCCGCGGCGGCGTTGCCGACCGAGCCGCGGGTGACGTTCGACAACGACGCGACCGATGCAGCCACCGTGGTGGAGGTGCGGGCGCTCGACGGCGTGGGGGTGCTGTACCGGATCACGCGCACGCTGGCCGATGCCGACCTCGACGTGCGACGGGCCAAGGTGTCGACCCTCGGTCACGAGGTGATCGACGCCTTCTACGTGGTCGACAGCGGGGGCCGGAAGGTGACGGACCGAGAGCACCTGGTCGAGGTGGAGCGCGCCGTCCTCGACGCCCTCACCCGCCGCTGACCCCCACGTCCCGAGTACATAGCGTGCGGAATCCGCACGCTATGTACTCGGGACGGGCGGTGGTCGCTAGCCTCGCCGGGCGATGGACCCGTCTCCCGTCTCGGCGCAGGACCTGCTCCGGTGGAGCGAGGCGCTGGCCGCCATTGCCCGCACCGGCTTGGGCTTCACCGAGAGCCTGTACGAGCGGGAGCGCTTCGAGGAAGTGCTGAAGGTGGCGGCCGACATGCGGGTGGCTGCGGGCCACGAGCTGGAGGCCGAGGTTCTCGTGGAGGAGTGGCTGCGGGCGGTCGGCGACGGCGTGGCCGGCTACGTCACCCCCAAAGTGGCGGTGGGCGCGGTGGTCGGCAACGAGCGGGGCGAGATCCTGCTCGTGCAGCGGTCCGACTCGGGCGTCTGGCTCTACCCCACCGGCTGGGCCGATGTCGGCTACTCGGCGTCCGAGGTGGCGGTGAAGGAGGTGCGGGAGGAGACGGGTATCGAAATCGAGCCGCTGCGCCTCGTCGCCGTGCTGGACGGCCTGCGCCTCGGCTTCACCCGCATCCCGCTGTACTCGCTGGTGTTCCATTGCCGGGCGGTGGGCGGCGAGCTCACGGCGCACCCGCTCGAGTGCGCCGATGTGGGGTGGTTCGCCGAGGACCGGCTGCCGTCGCCGTTGGCCGGCTTCGAGCGATGGGGGCCCGCCGCCTTCGCCGCCATTCGGGGCGAGCCCGTCGACGTCGCCTTCGACCCGCCCCGCACCCCCATGTGGCGCGACGACGACTGACGCCACCCATCGTTCTGGCACCCGTTTCGCGGTTCATGTGCCGCAAACGGGTGCCAGAACGGGGGGTTAGGGTTGGAGTTGGCGGAGGAGGGCGTCGAGGATCGACACCGCACCCGCGCTGCGCTCCCATTCGTCGCCGACGGCGGCGTGGTCCACCACGCCTGACGCGTCCGGCGCGATGCCGAGCGCCTCGGTGACCGCCGCCGCCAGCACGGCAGGCTCGATCTCGTCGCCATAGGCGGCGAACGCCTCCAAGCCGTCCCACAACTGGTCCGGCGGCGCGGGCGGGGTGGCGCCGGTGGCGACGGCCAGCGCTACCGCGGAGAACACCTCGTACGTCCCCACGTCGGCGGGCCGCTGGTAGCCGGCCACCGGGTGTAGGCGCCACTCGATCGTCAGCCCGTTGGGGCCGTCGTCGCGCAGCCACACCTGTGACCCGTTGACATAGGCGTCCACCGGCTCGCCGAAGCGGTCGTCGAGGGCCACTACCAGGTCGGGCGTGATGCGCCAGACGCACGTGGGGGTGAGCGTGGGGCCGGCCATGGGCCTGGGAGGATAGGCCGGATGCGCCGCCTCGCCGCCCTCTTCGCCGTCGCCGCCGTCGCGCTCGCCGCCTGCTCCCGGGGCGACGACGCAGCCACGCCCACCACCACGGCGGCGCCCACGACCAGCACGACGACCACCACGGCGCCTCCGACCACGACGACCACTGCTCTTCCCGTCGCCACAGGCGCACCGTCCTGCCCCGCCATCCCACCTCGGGTCGAGGCGCCCGTCGACCGCCCGAGCTATGTGCTGCGCATCGACGTACGGCCGCACGACAACGTCGTCGTCGGCAGCGTCGACGTGCGCTTCACCCCCGACCTGCCGACCGATCGGCTCGTCTTCCGTCTGTGGCCCAACGGTCCCCGCGCGAGCCGGGGCGGCGCCCGCCTCGATGTCACCGACGTCCGCTTGGGCGCCCACCCCGCCGAGTCGCGCCGGCCCAGTGCGACCACGCTCG
>JAHWLA010000171.1 GCA_019347595.1 Actinomycetota bacterium | reverse complement strand
GGGCGTCTTCGTCGCGGGCCCGCAGGATCGACGACGGGTGCACCGTCGCCAGCGCCAACGGGTCGCGGTCCCACTCGACCACCTGGCCCCGCTGCTGCGTGACCTTGAAGCCGCGGCCGAGCAGCGCCTGCGCCGCCGTCGCCCCCAGGCACACCACGATGCGGGGCTTCAGGCGGTCGAGCTCCGCGTCGAGCCAGGGCCGGCACGCGCCGATCTCCTCGGCGTTCGGCTTCTGGTGGATGCGTCGCTTGCCGACCGGCTTCCACTTGAAGTGCTTGACCACGTTGGTGACGTAGGCCCGTGTGCGTTCGATGCCCGCGTCGGCCAACGCCTTGTCGAGCAGCTTGCCCGCGGGGCCGATGAAGGGCTCGCCCCGGCGGTCCTCCTGGTCGCCGGGCTGCTCGCCGACCAGCACGACGTCGGCCCGGTCGCCGCCGTCGCCGAAGACGGTCTGGGTGGCGTTCTCGTAGAGATGGCAGCCGCGGCACCCGGCCGCTGCGGCCCGCAGTTCGTCGAGCGACGCCCCCGGCGGCACGAAGTCGGCCGCCGTCACCGCCGCCCCTCCCACCGTTCTGGTCCGTAGATCCGGCGCGTGGACGCCGGATCTACGGACCAGAACGAGAGGTGGCGGCGCATGCCGCGGGTTCTACCCGCTGCGGGTCAGAGGTAGCGCATTGGGTCGACAGGGACGCCCTGCACCCGCACCTCGAAGTGCAGGTGGGGGCCCGTCGAAAAACCGGTGGAACCGACGGCGCCGACCATCTGGTTACGCAGCACCGGTTGGCCTACCGACACGTGAATGGCGCTCTGGTGGGCGTAGAGGGTGGCGAGCGAGTTGCCGTGGTCGATCACCGTGGCGTTGCCGTAGCCACCCCGCGGGCCGGCGTAGATAACCACGCCGTCGCCCGACGCCCGAATGGGCGTTCCGGTGCCCGCCGCGAAATCGATGCCGTCGTGGGTGCGCATCTCCTGGTAGATCGGGTGCATGCGGGGCCCGAACACCGACGTGATGCGGGCGCCGGGGATCGGCATGGCGAGCACGCCCTTGCCGCTGGGCTGGACGGCCTGGCCGCCCTGCGCCCCCTGCAGCAGGCCGCTGATGACGTTGGACTCGGCCCGCAGGGCGTTGATCTGGGCCTGGAACTCGGCCTTGCGGGACCGGACCTGCTCGACCAGGGCGCCCTGCTCGCGCTCGTGGCCGAGCACCTCCTGGCGTACTGCGTCCTGCTCCTGGCGGCTGGCCTCCAGCGCGGAGACCCGTGACAGCACGACATTGCGCTGTGCCATGGCCTCGTCCTTGGTGGCCTCGGCCGCCGCCCGCAGGGCGACGGTCTCGTCGCGCAGCTTGCTGTAGCGGTCCAGCGCCGCCCTCTGCGACGACACCATGGCTTCGAGGTAGCCGGCGGTGGCCGCCACCTCGCGCATCGTCCTCGCCCGCAGCATGAGGTCGGCGGCGTGCACGGCGGGTTGGCCGACATAGGCGGCCACGGCCCGGTCACGGAGCTCGCTGCGGGCCTCGGCCACCTGTCCTTGGGCGTCGGCCAGCTTGGTCTGCGCCCGCACGAACTCGCCCTGCAGGCGGTCGAGGTTGGCCTGGGCGGCGGCCACGTCGGCCTCGTTGGCCCGGATCTGGGCGTCGAGGTCGGCGACGCGGGCGTCGAGCTGGCGCCGCTTGTCCTGCACGTCGTCGAGGCGGCCCAGCAGTTCGGTCTCGGCCTCCGACGCCTCCTCCACCTGCTCGCGCAGCGTGCGGATCTCCTGGTTGATGCGCTGCTTGCGCTGCTCCTTGGTCTCCGCCGAGGCGACGCGAACCGGCACCATTGCCGACACGACGACGGCCAGGACCAGGAGAACGGATGCGAGGGCGCGCCGATGCACGTACAAAGCATCGGCTTCCCGTCAAGGATCTTGAGGGACGAGTGGCGCAAACCGCCCGTAACAACCACGCAGGAAAGGCGGGTAGGCGCCGGCGGCTCCCGCCCACGCGGGAGGGCGGGGCCGCCGGCTACGGCAGCCCGATGCGAGGGGGGATTCGCATCAAGCCACCAACTCGGGCCCGGGCCGGAGCCCGAGCCGCTTAAACCGTCATCAGGATTCTAACCAAAAGCGTTGCGTTATTCGCGCGCCGCGTGCAAGTCACACGTCCAGAAATCGTCGCACAGCAAGGAACGAACCGACAGCCCCCACTCCTGCGCCGACGCAGAGGAGCAGCACCCCCGTCCCGAACGTCTCACCGTTGCTGACAACAAGCTGGTCGGCCAGGTTTATGCCCGAGGAGTCGAACAGGCGACCGACGATGCCGCGCAGCACGAACACGGCCAAGAAGGCGATGACCGCGCCCACGAATCCCTGCACCATTCCTTCCAGCATGAACGGCACCCGGATGAACCAGTTGGTGGCGCCGACCAGCTTCATGACGGCGACCTCGCGGCGGCGGGCGAAGATCGCCATGCGGATGGTGTTGAGGATCAGCAGCGAGGCGGAGCCGAGCAGCACGGCGGCGATGAAGAACACGCCCCACTGGAGATAGTCGGTCACCCGCAGCAGCGTGTCGACGGCGTCCTTGGCGTAGACGACGTCGCGCACGCCCTCCCGCGCCTCGAAGCGGTCGCCGATGACCTCCACGAACTCCGCCTCCTTGGGGACGACCCGGTAGGACGGCGGGAGATCCTGGGCGGTCACGCTCTCGACCATGTCGGGCGAGCTGGCGAACATCTGCTTGAACTCGGTGTACGCCTCCTCCTGGTCGACGTAGTCGAAGCTCTTGACCTCAGGCATCGTCGACAGCTCGGACTCGACAGCTTCACTCTGGTTGGGCGGGGCGTCGGGCTGCATGAAGATCGACAGCTCCACGCCGCCCCGCCACTGCACGGTGGCGTTGTTGACCGCCTGCCGCAGCAGAAGCGCGCCACCCACCAAGGCGAGCGACACCGCCACGGTGAGCACGGCGGCCAGGGTCATGAGCATGTTGCGGCGGAGGTTCCCGAACGTCTCCCGCACGACGTAGTCGACGGACAGAGCCACTACTGCACCTCTTTACGGAATGCGAAGCCGGCGAGTCGCACGGCATGGACGACGACGGTAACCAAAGCGACCGCCAGGACGACGACGGCCGCACCCACGGCAGCGATGCTCAGCCCGACCGATCCCCCGTCTGTGAGCGACACCACGAGCCCGGCCCCCGCCAGGGCGACGAGGCCCGCGAGCCCCGCCACCGAGGTCACGACCATTTGGCGACGAAGGAAGGCGTCGGCGACGGCCTGGTCGGACAACGGCGGGCCGGTGCGGCGCCTGCTCACGTGCCGTAGCCGTACACGCCCCGAGCCTGGTCGCGCACGACCGTGCCGCGGTCGAGCTCGATGACACGGCGGCGCATGGAGTCGACGATGCCCTGGTCGTGGGTGGCCATGACGACGGTGGTGCCCGTGCGGTTGATGCGGTCGAGCAGGCGCATGATGCCGACGGTGGTGTTGGGGTCGAGGTTTCCCGTGGGCTCGTCGGCCAGGAGAATGAGCGGCCGGTTGACAAACGCACGGGCGATGGACACGCGCTGCTGCTCGCCGCCGGACAGCTCGCCGGGGAGGTTGTCCATCTTCTTGGACAGGCCCACCAGGTCGAGGATCTGCGGCACCTGCGAGGAGATGACGTGCTTGGGACGGCCGATCACCTCGAGGGCGAAGGCGACGTTCTCGTAGACGGTCTTGTTGGGCAGCAGCTTGAAGTCCTGGAAGACGCTGCCGATGTTGCGGCGCAGATACGGGACCTTCCAGTGGGACAGCTCGCCGATGTCCTTGCCCGCCACCCAGATGCGGCCCGCGTCGGGCTGCTCCTCCTTGGTGAGCAGGCGCAGGAAGGTCGACTTCCCGGACCCCGAGGGGCCGACGAGGAAGACGAACTCGCCCTTCTGGATGTCGACGGAGCAGTCGCGCAGGGCGACGGTCGACCCTTTGTAGGACTTGGTGACGTGTTCGAGGCGGATCATGGGATGTCCCTCAGGCTACTCGTGCACCCCCCGAACACCGTGGCACTGCGGCGTGCCGGTCAGGCTCGCGGGCCTAGCCCTCCTGGACGCGGCGCCAGCGGAGGAACGACTCCATGAGCTCGTCGAGATCGCCGTCGATAACGGCTTGCACGTTGCCGGTCTCGTGCTCGGTGCGCAGGTCCTTCACCAACTGGTAGGGCGCCTGGACGTAGGAGCGGATCTGGGTTCCCCAGCTCGCCTGCGTGGTGGGGCCGCTGATCTCCTCGAGCTGCTTGGCCCGTTCCTCCCGCTGGCGCTCGGCCAGTTTGGCCGCCAGCACCTGCATGGCCCGGGCCTTGTTCTGCATCTGGCTGCGCTCGTTCTGGCACGACACCACGATCCCGGTGGGCAGGTGGGTGATGCGCACGGCGGAGTCGGTGACGTTGACGTGCTGGCCCCCCGCGCCCGACGACCGGTAGGTGTCGATGCGCAGGTCCTTCTCGTCGATGTCGACCTCGCCCGAGAGGTCCTCCAGGAACGGCACCACTTCCAGCGAGGCGAAGCTGGTCTGGCGGCGGGCCTGGGCGTCGAAGGGCGAGATACGCACGAGCCGGTGGGTGCCCTGCTCGCCGGACAGCAGCCCGTAGGCATAGCGCCCCTTGACGATGAAGGTGGCCGACAGGATGCCGGCCTCCTGGCCCGGGGACACGTCGTCGAGCTCGAAGCCGAAGCCTCGGCGCTCGGCCCAGCGCTGGTACATGCGCAGCATCATCTCGGCCCAGTCCTGGGCGTCGGTGCCGCCCGCGCCGGCGTGGATCTCGCACACCGCGTCGTGCTCGTCGTACTCGCCGCTGAACAGGCTGCGCAGCTCCAGGGCGTCGAACTGGCGGGCGAGGTCGACCGCCGCCGCCTCCAACTCCGCCTCGACGGAGTCGTCGCCCTCCTCCACGCCGAGCTGGTGCAGCGTCTCGATGTCCTCGACGCGTCCGGCGAGGTCGCCGAGCACCTTCACGTCGTCGCCGACGCGCGTGTACTCCGTGGTCACCTTCCGGGCGGCGTCGGGGTCGTCCCACAGGTCGGGGCGGCCGACTTCGCCTTCGAGATCGGCCAGGCGCTTCCGCTTGCCTTCGATGTCGAGGTAGGTCTCGGCTTCGGTCAGCCGCCGTCGCAGCGCGCGCAGCTCGTCGGTGAAATCACGCAAGGGCGGAGCTTCTCATCTCCCGTGGCAGAGCTTGAACTTCTTGCCGCTGCCGCACCAGCACGGCTGGTTGCGCCCCAGCTTCTCCTCGTCGGACTTCATCACCGGCTGCATGGTGGTCTGGGCCATGGCACTCGCCTGGGCGCCGCCGCCCTCGGCCGCCGCGGGTGCGGCCAGCGCCGCCTGCTGCACGGCGCCCTGGCCCTGCACGGGCTCGTCGGCCGCCTCGTAACGGGCTTGGCGCAGGTCGGGCTCGGCGGGCTTGTCGACGAGGACTTCGACGTGCATCACGTAGCGGAGGTAGTCGTCGTCGATGCCGGCGACCATCCGCCCGAACATGTCGTAGCCCTCGCGCTGCCAGGCCACCAGCGGGTCCTGCTGGCCCATGGCCCGCAGGTTGATGCCCTCGCGCAGATAGTCCATCTCGGCCAGGTGCTCGCGCCACTTCTGGTCGATGATCTGAAGCATGACCTCGCGCTCGAGCTCGCGCATGGTGTCGCCCGGCTGCCCGCCCTCGGGCACGGGCATGGACTGCTCGCGCTCCTCGTAGTAGCGGACGGCTTCGGCCAGCAGGCTCTCGTGCACCTCGTCGGCATTGACCGCGCCGCGCAGCTCGTCGGCCGTGAACTTCGAGGGGTAGTACAGCGCCACCTCGGTCAGCAGGCCCTCGACGTCCCACTCCTCCTGATAGCCGGAGCAGTAGCTCTCGACCAGGCCGTCGATGGCGGCGTCGAGCAGGTCGAGCGTGTGCTCGCGCAGGTTCTCGCCTTCGAGGATCTGCATGCGCCGGGCGTAGATCACCTTGCGCTGCTGGTTCATGACCTCGTCGTACTTGAGGACGTCTTTGCGGATCTCGGCGTTGCGCTGCTCGACGGTGGTCTGCGCCCGCTCGATGGCCTTGGTGACCATCTTGGCCTCGATTGGCACGTCGTCCTCGAGGGTCTTGCTCATCACCCACTGCATGGCGCCGGTGGCGAAGAGGCGCATGAGCTCGTCTTCGAGGGAGAGGTAGAAGCGGCTCTCGCCGGGGTCGCCCTGGCGGCCCGAGCGGCCTCGGAGCTGGTTGTCGATGCGGCGGCTCTCGTGGCGCTCGCTGCCGAGGACGTAGA
>JAHWLA010000170.1 GCA_019347595.1 Actinomycetota bacterium | reverse complement strand
CCGCGACGAAGACGCCCGCCACCGTGAGTACGAAGCCTTTGTGGCCGACCTACGGGTGGCGGCCGGCGTTTACCACCCGGAGTAGCGGGAAGAAGTCGACTACACCGATTTTGCCAAGACACGGGGAGCGCAAGCGCCTCTCCGAAGGAGGTACACCACCATGGGTATCGGCGTAAGCGTTTTCCTGATTGCCGTCGGCGCCATCCTCGCCTTCGCGGTAGACGCCACGACCGAGGGCATCGACCTCGACACCGTGGGCGTGATCCTCATGATCGTGGGCGCCATCGGCCTGCTCGCTTCGATGCTCTTCTGGAGCAGCGCATCACCGTGGGGCGGCGGTCGCCGCGACGACGTTGTGGTGCGCGATCGCGAAGTGCTCTAGCTCGGACCCCAGCGAGCGCGAGAACGGGCCGCCTGCGGGCGGCCCGTTCCGCGTCGCGAGTACATAGCCGGCGAATATCGCCGGCTATGTACTCGGGACGTAGCGGGCGGCCAGCCAGTCGTCCCAGGTGGTGGTGCCGACGGCGCGGTCGGGGTTCAGGGCGCTGCCCGCCCGGTACGCCTTCACCGACCCGCCGGGTACCGGCACGTGCACGATGCGGCGCCGCGTGCCCGTGGCGGCCAGCCACGTCCGAGCCAGATCGTCCAGGGCGCGTACCTCGGGGCCGCCCACCTCGGCCGTCCGCCCCACCGGCTTGCCCACGGCCACCCGGGCTACGTGCTGGGCCGCATCGCCGGCGGCGATCGGTTGCAGGCGGACGCCCCTCGGCAGCGCAAGCACCGCCGGCACCCGGCTCAGCGCGGTGAGGAACCCGTCGACCAACTCGTGGAACTGCGTGATGCGCACGATCGTCGACGGCACCGGCGATTCCTCCACGGCTGCCTCCGCCGCCACCTTGGCCTTGTAAGAGAAGAACGGGTTGCGGTCGCAGCCCACGATCGACGTGTAGACGACGTGATCGACCAACGCCTCCTCGGCTGCCTTCATCACGTTGCGGGTGCCGTACACCTCGGTGTCGTAGATGCGGCGACGCCCCGTCGCCGCGTGCACCACGGTCTCCATCCCCGACATGGCGCGGGCCAGTGCGGCGGGCTCGAGCACGTTGCCGTGCGCCGGTTCCGCTCCCAGTTGCAGTTTCGGCAACGAGCGGCGGGTGAAGACCCGCACCTCGTGGCCTGCCCCGAGCAGCCGGTCCACGATGTAGCGGCCCAGCGTTCCCGTCCCACCCGTCACGAGCACCCGCATCGCGACAGTATGGGCGAATGCGAGCGATCCCGTGGGTCCGAGTCGGACTGCTCTACCAGGCGCTGAGCGCCGCGCTGGTGGGCCTGTGGGCGTTGCCCGCCCCGATGTCCTTCTACGACAGCTTCCCCGGCGGCGGCATGAACTGGGCCGATGCCGCCGGCCCCTACAACGAGCACTACATCCGCGACGTCGGCGCGCTCTACCTCGGTTTCGCGGTGCTGTTCGTATGGGCGGCCGCCCGTCCCACCGCCTCGCTGGTCACCGCCGTGGCGACGGCGTGGGCCGTGGTGCAGGCGCCCCACCTCGTGTACCACCTGGCCAACGACGACGGCCTCACCCGCACCGAGTGGCTCACGCAGGGTGCGGGCCTCGCCGTCATCTTCGTGGTGGCCGTCGCCCTGGCAGTGGCGGGCCGGCGGCTCAGCGCACCAACAGGTTCAGCACCACGGTGAGCACGACGGAGGCGACGATCGAGAACAGGATCATAGCCAGGCAGCCGGGTGCGCCGCCCAGCGGTCGCACCTCGATGTTGCGGCCGATGCGCACCGACCGGCCCTAGTGGGAGTCGCCGCAGCAGGCCACGCCGTCGGCGCACGAGCACAACAGCGGGAGATCGTCGGTGAGGGCGCGCCAGGCACGAGCCAAGCCGCCACGGCCGGGTCGGCGACGGAGCGAGGGGCAGCGGGTCACGGCTCTCAGTTCTACCCGCTCCGGCCGGGCGACAACCGGCGGCCACTGGTACAACTAGCGTCCCTCGGATGGCCGCCGTCATCGAAGTCGAGGCGTTGCGCAAGGAGTACCGGCGGGCGCGCGGCCCATCCACGGTGGCCGTCGACAACCTCGACTTGAGCGTGCCCGAGGGTGGGGTGTTCGGCTTCCTCGGTCCCAACGGGTCGGGCAAGACCACGACGATCCGCTGCCTGCTCGGGCTGGTGCGCCCGTCGTCGGGGCGGGCGCGTATGCTCGGCGTCGACGTCGCCACCGGCCTTCCCGACGTGATCAGTCGGGTGGGGTCGATCGTGGAGACACCCGCCATGTTCCCCAACTTCTCGGGGCGGCGGAACCTGCTCCTGCTCGGCCGTCTGCACGGCATCGGGGCGACCGCGGTCGACGCCGCGCTGGAGCGAGTCGGGCTGGCCGAGCGGGGCCGCGACCTGGTGAAGACGTACTCGTTGGGCATGAAGCAACGACTGGGCCTGGCGGGCACCCTGCTGAAGGACCCTGCCCTGCTCATCCTCGACGAGCCCGCCAACGGGCTCGACCCGGCGGGGATCAAGGAGATCCGCGGCCTGGTGCGCACCCTCGGGGCCGAGGGGCGCACGGTATTTGTGTCGAGCCACCTGTTGGCCGAGATCCAACAGACGTGCGACCGCGTGGCCATCCTGTCGCGCGGCCGCTGCGTGGCTTCCGGGCCGGTCGGCGACGTCCTGCGCGCCGGTCGCTCGGTCGGCGTGGTCGCTCGGGTGGCCGACCAGCGGGCGGCCTTGCGGGTGCTGTCGGCGGCCGGCATCGCCGCCACCTCCGAGGGCGACACGCTCCTCGTGGATGTCGACCGCACGGCCGCGGCCCGAGTCACGCAGCTCCTGGGCGAGGCCGGGCTGTGGGTGTCCGAGCTACGGCCTCGCGAGGTCAGCCTCGAGGATGTCTTCCTCGACCTGACGGCGGACGACCACGGATGAGAGACGCCCTCGCCTTGTTCGGCACGGAGGTGCGCCGTTGCTTGGCTCGGCGGCTGGTGTGGGTGCTCGTCGCCATCGCCTTGGTGGGCATCGTCGCCACCTCGCTGATCCTGTTCTTCTCCACGGCCGACGACAGCGACGGCCTGGCCGAGCGGGAGCGGATCGTGCAGGACTGCGCTCGCTTCGGGACGGCGAACCGTATCGACGCCGAGCAGCGGTGCCGCGCCCAGATCTCCCCGGAGGCGTTCGACACGCGCATCCGCCTGACCGAGCTGTGGCCGGAGGGGCGCGACGAGGGCGAGCGGGCGCTCGCCCCGTCGATGATCTTCCTCGTCATCGGTGCGCTCGTCGGTGGCGCGTCGATGGTGGGGGCCGACTGGCGCTTCGGCACCATGTCGACGCTGCTCACGTGGGAGCCGCGGCGAGTGCGGCTGGCGACGGCCCGCTTCACCGCCGTGTTCCTGTTGGCGTTCGCCATCGGCTTGGCGCTGCAACTGCTGCTCGTCGGCGGGATGCTCCCCGCCTTCTTCGCCCACGGCATCACCGAAGGAGCGGACGCCGGGTGGGTGCGCGCCCTGGCCGCCGGCATGGTCCGCATGCAATTGCTGGTCGGCATGGCCGCCTTGCTCGGCGCCGCCGTGTCCATGCTGGGCCGCAACACCGCGGCCGCCCTGGGCGCGGCCTTCGCCTACATGGTCGTCGGCGAGAACTTCGTCCGGGCCTGGAGGCCGTGGCTGCGTCCGTGGCTGCTCGCCGAGAACGCCTACATCTTCCTGGCGGGGTACACCCCGGCCGACATCGGCATCGGGCGGGGATTCGGCGCCGCGGCGTTGACGCTGCCTGCCTACTCGGTGGGCTTGGCCGCGCTGGCGGTCGTGGTCTTTCGCCGGCGCGACATCGCCGGGAGCTGACGCCGCCGGCAGCACCGCCGGGGGACCGCCTGGCGACGGAGGTCGTCCTGGTGGGCGAGCGCCAGATCGTTGCTCAGGAACGATTGCATCAGCAGCACCCCGGGGAGCAGACGGCGCCGACGGGCACCGGGTTGTCGTCGGTGATCGTGTAGACCTCCCAGCGAGCGCCGTCCGGGTCGGTGACCCAGACCTTGTCCTGCGTGGCGTAGCAACAGGTGGTGTTCTCCTCCACGTCGGTGGGCAGGCCGTCGTCGGCCAGCCGGGCGGTGGCGGCGGCCACCTCGTCGGTGGAGAAGACCTCGACGCCCAGGTGGTTGAGCGTCCCGCCTGTGCCCTCGGGCGACTCCAGCAGCACGAGCTTGAGGGGCGGGTTCTCGAGCGCCCAGTTGGCGTAGCCGGGGCGGCGCTTCGACGGCTCGGCGTCGAAGAGCTTGGTGTAGAAGCCGACGGCCGACTCGAGGTCGGTCACGTTGAGGGCCAACTGCACTCGGGACATCGGGTCGCTCCTTGGGTCGTCGATCACTGGGGTCATATATCGATCTACGTCGATGTTAGAGGGAACATCGACGTATGTCAATATGGTTACCGTGGATGTGAAGCAGATCGACGTGTGCTGTGCGCCCGTGGTCGCCTCGCCGTTGTCCGACGCCGAGGCCGAGGAGCTGGCGGCCGCCTTCAAAGTGCTGTCGGACCCGGTCCGGCTGCGCCTCTTCAGCCTCATCGCCGCCGACCCCGAAGGCGAGGTCTGCGCGTGCGAGGTGGTCGACGTGCTCGACCGTTCGCAGCCCACCATCAGCCATCACCTGAAGGTGCTCCACGAGGCGGGCCTGCTCGACCGCGAGAAGCGGGGGACGTGGGTCTGGTACCGGGCGGTGCCCGCCCGGCTCGCCGGGCTGCGGGAGGCTCTGTCGCCGCCGCGACGGCGCCGCTGATTGGTTCGGCTCGCCGTTGTCGACGCCCGTGGTCGCATTGCGAACCGGCGTCGGTACCCTCGAATGCATGGCGGAAGTCGTGTGGCAGCCGACGCTCCTCGCCACGGCCGCCACCGGTGACGACGGTGCGAGCCCGTCGGTCGACCGCGCCTTCACTCGGCTGGAACGCCGCAACCTCGACAGGACGGCGTGGGTCGACCATGTGCCGCAGTGGGTGCGAGGCGCCGACGAGGTGTTCGAGGCGCTGCTGGAGCGGGCGGCGTGGGAGCACCAGCGGCGGCACATGTACGACAACGTGGTCGACCAGCCGCGCCTTACCGCGTCGTGGAAGACGAGCGCGGGCGGCGTCCTGCTGCCGGTGATCGGGGAGATGCGCGACGCGCTGTCGGAGCGCTACGGGCGGCCGTTCACCACCGGCGGGCTCAACCTCTATCGCGACGGCCGCGACTCGGTGGCGTGGCACGGCGACCGCATCCCGGCCGATGTCGTCGACCCCGTGGTCGGGGTGGTGTCGCTGGGCCACCCGCGCACGTTCCGCCTGCGCCCCAAGGGCGGGGGCCGGAGTATCCCGATCGTGATGTACGCGGGGGACCTCCTGGTGACCGGGGGGACGGCGCAGCGGACGTGGCAGCACGCCGTGCTCAAGACGGCGTCGGCCGGGCCGCGCATCAGCGTGACGTTCCGCCACGGCGTCGTCGACGACTACCGGTGATCGGCACCGCCAGCTCGCTGTGATCCTCGAACCGGTAGATACTGGAATGCGCTGAAATACCTTGACTCTAGGCATAGGTTCCTTTACCATCGAACATATGTTCGAAGCGTTGGCGTCGGCCATCGAGGAGCTGGAGGTGCGTGTCGACGGCGACGCCTTGGTGACCGCCTGCCGGCTACTGGACCGCTTGAACGCCAAGGTCGCGCTGGCTGCCGCGGAGCTCGACGCCAGTCGACGGTGGGAGCTCGACGGCGCCACCTCGGCCGCCGGCTGGTTGAAGCACCGGGCGGGCATGACGGCGTCGGCGGCCAACTGGACCGTGCGCACCGGGAACCTGGTGAAGCAGTTGCCGGTGACGCGCCAGGCGTGGCTCTCGGGCGGATTGTCGACCGCTCAGGTCAGGGCGGTGGAGGCCAACGTGGAGCCGCGGACGGTGGAGCTGTTCGCCGACCACGAGGCCGAGGTTGTCCCCTTCCTGGCGCCGTTGTCGGCCCGGCAGACGGCCACGGCCATGCAGCACTGGCGGCGCCGCGCCGAGGCGCTGCTCGGCGGCGACGAGCTGGGGCTGCCGCACCGGTCGCTCAAGCTGTCGCGCACGTTCGGCGGGCACTTCTACCTGTCGGGGTCGCTCGACCCGCCGTCGGGCGAGATCGTCAACACCGCGCTGCGGCTGGCCATGACCCGCGACGCGGAGGGGGAACCCCGGCGGACCTTCGCCACGCAGTTGGCCGACGCCATGGTCGACATGGCGCGGTTCTACGTGGACCACCAGCACGAGACGCTGGGCGGCC